>NZ_JBHZGV010000011.1:0-250127 GCF_043359985.1 Comamonas trifloxystrobinivorans | reverse complement strand
AACAGCCAACAGCCAACAGCCAACAGCCAACAGCCAACAGCCAACAGCCAACAGCCAACAGCCAACAGCCAACAGCCTGCGGGAGCTGTGCCATTTGGCTTCTCTTGCTGGTTGCTGAGCTTGGGGGCTCGGCCAAGCATGAGGGACGGCCTGCATCCAACTGACGGCACGATCTTCAAGGCCGCTTGCGCAGAGACCGCCAATGCGTGAGCGGCTATTTCCATGGCAGCCAGCCCGCATAGTCGGCTTGCAAAATCCACGAAGCAGGGCTGCAAAAATGGCCAATTGACCCCATGGGGCCAGGCGCCAAGAATAGCCAGCATGTTTTTGGAGACAAGCAATGCTGGTTGATGCACTCGAAGGCGTGCGGGTGGTGGATTTGTCGCGCATTCTGGCGGGGCCGTGGTGTACGCAGAACCTGGCCGATCTGGGGGCGCGGGTGTTGAAGGTGGAGCGGCCGATCAAAGGAGACGACACGCGCGCCTGGGGGCCGCCGTTTGTGCAAGCGGCTAGCGGCGAAAAGGTGGCGGCGTACTTTCTCTCCTGCAACCGGGGCAAGCACTCGGTCACGCTGGATTTTGCGCAGGCGGCTGAACGCGAATGGCTGCTGCGCCAGATTCAAGATGCCGATGTGCTGGTAGAGAACTACAAGGCCGGCACGCTGGCGAAATACGGCCTGGATTACGAGACGCTGGCCCGGCTCAACCCCGGGCTGGTTTACCTGTCGGTGACGGGCTTTGGCCAGAGCGGGCCGTATGCGCACAAGCCGGGCTATGACTACATTTTCCAAGGCATGGGCGGCTTGATGAGCTATACCGGCATTGCCGATGGCGAGGCCGGTGCCGGGCCTTTGCGCACGGGCGTGGCGGTGGTTGATTTGATGACCGGCATGTACGCCACCAGCGCAGTACTGGCCGCCTTGCTGCAGCGCGGCCGCACGGGCCGGGGGCAGCACCTGGACATTGCCTTGCTGGACGTGGCGGTGGCCATGAATGCCAACCAGGCGGCCAACTTTCTGGTGTCGGGCGAAAACCCCGAGCGCATTGGCAATACCCACCCCAATCTGGCGCCTTACGAGGTGTTCAGGTGTGCCGACGGCTACATCATTTTGGCCATTGGCAACGACACGCAATTTGCCGCCTTCTGCACGCTGATGCAGACGCAGTGGCACCTGGATGCGCAGTTTGCGACCAACGCCGGGCGGCTGACCCATATGCGGCAACTGCGGCCTTTGCTGCGTGCGGCGCTGCAAGCCTGGCCGGTAGCCAAGTTGGGTAGCGCGCTGGATGCCCAGGGCATTTCCTGGGGCAGCATCAACAGCTTGGAGCAGGTGTTTCAGCACCCGCAGGTGGTGCACCGGCAAATGCTGCAAACGGTGCAGCACCCGCAGCTGGGCGAGTTCAAGCTGGTGCGCAACCCCATGGTGCCAGCCAGTGCCGGCGCGAGCGTGGTGCCGCCGCCGGTGCTGGGCCCATCTGCTGTCCCAACCCTTGATTGACAGCGGCGGTGCGTCTTTGATTTGAAAAAGGAGATAAAAATGAAACCCCTGAAAAACCTGCTGGCCCTGGCCTTGTGTCTGAGCGCCGTTCCCATGGCGCATGCGGCTGGCGCTGCCAGCTACCCCGAGCGTCCGGTGCGGCTGATTGTTCCGTACGCGGTGGGCGGCGCTACCGATGTGATTGGCCGCGTGATGGCGCGCTACCTGGGCGAGGCGCTGGGCCAATCGGTGGTGGTAGAGAACAAACCCGGTGCCGGCGGCAGCACGGGCTCGCAGTTTGCATCCAAGCAGCCTGCTGATGGCTACACCTTGGTGATGATGGTGGAGAGCTCGCACGCGGTGAACCCCAACGTGTACGCCAAGCCTGCTTACGATCCGGTGAAAGACTTCACGCCCATCACCAATATCGCCAACGTGCCGGGCGTGATGGTGGTGAACGTGGCCTCCAGCTACCAGAAGGCGCAAGACGTGATCGATGCCGCCAAAAAAGCGCCGGGCAAGCTGAACTATGGCTCTTCCGGCAACGGCGGCCTGAGCCATTTGAGCGGCGCCTTGTTTGGTGCCAGTACCAACACGCAGATCACCCATGTGCCTTACAAAGGGCTGGGGCCGGCGCTCAACGATTTGATGGCTGACCAGATCGATGTGGTGTTTGACAACATGCCTTCCTCGGGTGGTCTGATCGCGGGCAAACAGCTGCGGCCGCTGGCGGTCTCCAGCCCCAAGCGCTTGGCCAGTTTGCCGGATGTACCCACTTACGCGGAAGTGGGGCTCAAGCCGATGAACGACATGTCCTGGTACGGCCTGGGTGCACCCGCCGGTTTGGATGCGGCGATTCTGGCCAAGCTCAGCGACGCGGCCAAGCGTGCTCTGCAGAACCCGGAGCTGGTCAAAACCATCGAGCAGCAAGGTGCGCTGGTCGACTTTCAGACGCCGCAGCAGTTCCGCGCCACGGTAGAGCGCTCCAACCAGGCCTGGGCCAAGCTGATCCAGGACATTCGCTTTGACAAACTCTGAGCCGAGGGTCCGCATGTATTCGCAAATTTCCTACCCCACGCCAACCACGGCGGTGCTGAGCATCAGCGACGCTGGTGTGCTGAACGTGTTGAGCACGCCCGTCATCCACGGGTTGATTGAGGCTTTGAACGAGCTGGCCGAGAACCCCGAGCTGCACTGCCTGGTGTTGCGCGGTTCGGGTTCGCGCGCTTTTGTGGCGGGGGCCGATATCAAAGAGCTGGCCACTTTGAACGCCAGCACGGGCCGCGTCTTTATCAGTGCGCTGCGCGACCTGTGCAATACGGTGCGCCATTTCCCGGTGCCGGTGATCGTGCGCCTGGAAGGGCACACGCTGGGCGGTGGCCTGGAGCTGGCCATGGCTGGCGATCTGCGCATTGCTGCCGACAACGCGGTGGTGGGCATGCCCGAGGTGAAAGTGGGCATCCCCTCAGTGATCCACGCAGCGCTGATGCCAGCACAGATTGGCACCACACGAGCAGCCTGGTTGCTGCTGACCGGGGAGAACATTCCTGCCAAGCAGGCCTGCGAATGGGGCTTGATCAACGAATGCGTGCCGCCAGACCAGCTCGATGCCCGCATTGCGCAAGTGGCTGCCGGATTGGCCGAGATTGGCCCGGAGGTATTGCGCCAGCAAAAGCGCTTGTTGCGCCGCTGGGAAGGCATGGGCCTGGATGCGGCGGTGGACGACAGCATTGCCGAGTTTGGCGCAGCTTTCAAGACCGGTGAACCTCAGCACCACATGCAGGCGTTTTTGCAGAAAAAAGCAGCTGGCGGCAGCGCATAGAAAGCACTGCGCGCCAGCCGTTCCGGGCCGTTCTGCCGTGCTGCTGCAGCACGGCAGAAGCCGTTGGCAAAGCGCTCAGACGGAGGTCAGCGCGCCGGCCTGGGTCAGCTTGTCGGCGACCAGGAGTTTTTTCATATCGGCCGCGCTCATGATGCCCAGCTCTTCGGCCACCACGGCAATCTGCTTGCCGTTGGCGATGGCGGTCTTGGCGATCTGGGCGGCTTTTTCGTAGCCGATCAGCGGGTTGAGCGCGGTCACCAGCGTCACCGATGCGGCGATGCGCTCGTCCAGCAGACCCTGGTTGGCCACAATGCCTTCAACGCAGTTGACTTGCAGCGTTTGGCAGGCGCTGCTCAGGTGGCTCAGGCTCTTGTGCAGGGCCCAGGCCATCAGCGGCTCAAAGGCGTTGAGCTGCAGTTGTCCGGCTTCCACGGCCATGGTGATGGCGGCGTCGTTGCCGATCACTTCAAAGCAGACCTGGTTCATCACCTCGGGGATCACCGGGTTGACCTTGCCCGGCATGATAGACGAGCCCGCCTGGCGCGCTGGCAGCTTGATGTCGCCCACACCGGCTTGCGGGCCGGACGAGAGCAGGCGCAGGTCGTTGCTGATCTTGGAGAGCTTGACCGCAATGCGCTTGAGAATGCCGGATATGTCGGCAAAAGCGCCGGTGTCGCCGGTGGCGGCAATCAGGTCACCCGCCTTGACCACGGGCACGCCAGAAATCTCTGCCAAGGCTTTGACCACGGCATCGGTATAGCCCACGGGGGCGTTGATGCCGGTGCCGATGGCGGTGCCGCCCATGTTCACTTCGCACATCAGGTAGGCCGATTCGCGCAGGCGCTTTTCGTCGTCGGCAATCATCGCGGCGAAGGCGGCAAATTCCTGGCCCAAGGTCATCGGCACGGCGTCTTGGAGTTGTGTGCGGCCGATTTTCAGGATGTGGGCAAATTCGCCGGCTTTGGCCTCAAACGCAGTGCGCAACGCGGCCAGGGCGGTCAGCAGCTTCTGGATGCCAGCGTAGGTGGCGAGCTTGACGGCGGTGGGGTAGGCGTCGTTGGTGCTTTGCGAGGCGTTGACGTGGTCGTTGGGGTGGATCACGTCGTAGCTGCCTTTGGGCAATCCCAGGTGCTCAAGGGCACGGTTGGCGATCACCTCATTGGCGTTCATGTTCGTGGAGGTGCCAGCGCCGCCTTGGATCACGTCGACCACAAACTGCTCGTGCAGCTGGCCGGCGATCAGCTCGTCGCAGGCATGGGCGATGGCGGTGGCTTGTTTCAGGTTGATGGCGCCAAACTCAAGGTTGGCTTGCGCGGCGGCTTTTTTGACAAAGGCAAAGGCGCGGATCAGCTCGGGCATTTGCGCGACCGAGTGTCCGGTAATGGGGAAGTTCTCCACCGCACGGGCAGAGTGAACGCCCCAGTACGCGTCGGGAGGGATGGTTTTGATGCCGATAAAGTCGTGTTCTTGACGCATGGGTCAGCTTTCTGATGGACAAAACAAAAGGCCAGTTGCGGCCAGCACAGCGGCTGCAGACGTGGCAATGCCCTGCGCCAGAGGTCTGCGGTTGCGCACTCGGGCCAGGGCATCGGGCTTTATTATGGATTCAAGTTATGCATACCGCTTAACGTTTTGTGCATAACGTGCCGCCTAGTGATGGGTGTCATCAAAAGCTGCCAAATCTCGTCAAAATGGAGGCATTGTTTGTCTTTTTTCGGTTTTTCCTTGTTGATGAAAATTCTTTAATTCGCACCAATTTGGTGCGAATTCGGCAGATGGGCGGCTTTGCTGCGTTGCTGCATAAAGTGGGCAGTGGGTTGGCGGGGCTTGTTGGCGGCGTGCGCTGTTAAATGCAGCTCAGTGGCAAGCCCGCCTTGGGCTTATGCTCGGCGCTTTCAAGCAAGCCGGCCTGCGGCCGGGTGTTGTCATGACCCAGAGATTGAATGAATTCCAGCAGCCCATAGGCGCTGCTTTGCCCGACTGGCAAGCGGCCCGGCGCCCTGGCGCTGCGTCTTTGTCGGGGCGTTATTGTCGGCTGGAGCGCATTGACGTGGAGCGCCACGCGGCCGAGCTGTTCGAGGCTTTTCAGACCGCCCCTGATCTGCGCCATTGGACCTATCTGTACGCCGGCCCTTTCCATAACCTGGACGATTACCGCGCCTACCTGGCCTCGCTGGTGCCGCTGGCCGATCCCATGCATTACGCGGTGATCGACCTGGCCAGCGGCAAGGCGGTGGGCACGTTAGCGCTGATGCGCATAGACCCGAACAATGGCGTGATCGAAGTGGGCAGCGTGACCTATTCGCCGCGCATGCAGCGCACCCGCATTTCGACCGACGCCATGGCCGTGTTGCTGCGCCACGTGTTTGGCGATCTGGGCTACCGGCGCTTGGAGTGGAAGTGCGATTCGCTCAACCAGCCATCGCGCACGGCGGCCTTGCGCTACGGCTTCAGCTTCGAGGGCATCTTCCGCCAGGCCATCGTCACCCGCGGGCGCAACCGCGATACCTCCTGGTACTCGATCATCGACAGCGAGGTTCCAGCGCTCTTGCAAGCCTACGAGCATTGGTTGGAGCCGGGCAACTTCAATGCCGCAGGCCAGCAGCGCCATACTTTGGCTTATTGCATCGAGCAGGCCAAGACCGCTTCTGTTCGCTGAGCTAGCAAAGCACGCCGAACGCTCAAGCCGCCCGCCGCGTATTCGGCAAAAACGCGGTAGCCAGGCCGAGCAGGGGCAGGAAAGCCACCAGCTGGTAGACCCAGACGATGCCGTGCCGGTCGGCCAGCTCGCCCAGGCCGGCTGCGCCAATACCGCCAATGCCGAACATGAGCCCGAACATCAGGCCCGAGACCATGCCCACGCGGCCGGGCACGGCCTCTTGCGCGTAAACCACCAGCGCCGCAAAGGCAGAAGACATGACCAAGCCGATGATGATGGCGAGAATGGCCGTGCCCACCAGCCCCACATGCGGCAACGCCAGCGCGAAGGGCGCCACGCCCAGGAAAGAGATCCAGATGACAGCCTTGCGCCCGATGCGGTCGCCCACCGGGCCGCCGGCAAAAGTGCCCGCCGCCACCGCGGCCAGAAAGATGAACAGAAACATCTGGCTGCTCTGCACGCTCAGGCCAAAGCGCTCGATCAGGTAGAAGGTGAAATAGTTGGTGAACGAGGCGATGTAGACGAACTTGGCAAACATCAGCACGCAGATCACCACCACCGCCTGCACCACGCCAGCGCGGCTCAGGCCGGGCGCATGGCTTTTGGCCAGGCTTTTGGCCTTGGCGCTGCCGTTGTGCAGCACCCAGACGGTCAGGCGGTAAAGCACAAAAATGGCAGCCAGCGCCACCAGCATGAACCAGGCGACAGCGCCTTGGCCAAATGGAATAACAATCGCTGCGGTCAGCAGTGGGCCAATCGCCGTGCCCGTGTTGCCGCCCACCTGGAAAGTGGATTGCGCCGTACCAAAGCGGCCGCCGGAAGCCAGGCGTGCAATGCGCGAAGCCTCGGGGTGGAAGGTGGCCGAGCCAATGCCCACCACCGCAGCGGCCAGCAGCAACATGGCGTAGCTGTGGGCGGTGGCGAGCAGGGCGATGCCGATCAGCGACATCACCATGCCTGCGGGCAGCAGGTAGGGCTTGGGGTGTTTGTCGGTGTACAGACCGATCCAGGGTTGCAACAGCGAGGCGGTAACCTGGTAGACCAGCGCGATCACGCCGATCTGGCCAAAGCTCAGCGCAAAGCTGGTTTTGAGCATGGGAAAGATCGCCGGCAGCATGGCCTGGATCATGTCGTTGAGCAGGTGGGCCAAAGCGGCGCCGCCCACGATGGGCAGCAAAAAGCCTTGTGGCGCGGGCGTGGCAGCAGGTGCAGCGCTGGCGGTGGTGGAGTTCATGGCAAAAGCAGAAGATAAAAGCAGGTAAATCGCATCAGTAAAGCGCCATGCGGGCTGCCATTAATTGCGGGAGCGCTTGCAGGGCTTGATCCGATGCTTGAGCGTATCCAGCTTGGGTATGGCTGTCTCGCGCTGATCTGCCAGCATCTGTAGAATTTCTGCCATGTCTGCCCATCCTTCTGACAAACACAAGCACTTCGACCAGCTGCCTTGGCCGGTGGTGGTGATGGAGAACCGCTGGCTCTCGGGCATGTCTACCGGCTGGCATGCACACCCGCGCGGGCAGTTGCTGTACGCCACTGAAGGCGTGATGGTGGTGCACACCGACGCCGGCTCTTGGGTGGTGCCGCCCAATCGGGCGCTGTGGATGCTGACCGGGCTGCGCCACATTGTCACCATGTCGGGCGATGTGCTGATGCGCACTGCTTATATCAACGTGGAGCAGGTGCCCGCGCTGCCGCAAGAGACTTGCGCCATCAACGTTTCGCCCTTGTTGCGCGAGCTGTTGGTGGAGGCGGTGCGCATCTCGCCGCAACAAGAGCCGCAAGGCCGCGATGCGCGTTTGCTGGCCTTGCTGATCGACGAAATCCGCATCTCCACCACCTTGCCTTTGCACTTGCCCATGCCGCAGGACGAGCGTTTGCGCACGCTGTGCGAGGCTTTGCTGGCGCAGCCTGCCAGTGCGGACAGCGCTGCGCAATGGGCGGCTTCCATCCATGTGGCAGAGCGCACCTTGCACCGTCTGTTCAGCAGCGAAACCGACATGGGCTTTGCCAAATGGCGCGAGCAGGCGCGCTTGCTGCACGCGCTGCGCCGCATTGCCAGCGGCGACAAGGTGATCGATATTGCGCTCGATTGCGGCTATGGCAGCGCCAGCGCCTTCACTGCCATGTTTCGCCGCCACTTTGGCGTAACGCCTTCGGCGTTTTACCGCTGAGGTATCAACGGCTGTCGTATCAGCGGCTGTCGATGGGCGGCGTGGGCGTTGGCACGGGGCTCAGCTTTTTTGGCCAGGGGCGGCAAGTTGGCGCAGGTTCGGGCAGCGGCTTATGGGCGGCCAGCGCATCGGCGCGGGCCTGGATGCGGCGCTCTTGCTCGGCCAGCGCTTGCTCGCTCATGGCGCTGTCGCAATAGGGCAGCTCGGCCTTGTTCGCTGTGGTTTTGGCGCTGGATTTGGCGGCGGCCGAGGGCGCGGCTTCGGCCAGCATTTCGGCCTTCACTTCGCCATTCACGCGGCTGTCTGCACGGCCTGCAACTGTTGCTTCTGCGGCTGCTGGTGCTGCCATGGCAGCGGGTGGCGCAGGCTTGCTGGCAGCGATTGCTGCGGTGCTGGGCTGCTTGGCGTCGCCCAACGCAATTTCGCGAGCGGGAGCGGCCGGGGCCGCTGGCGCGGGAGCAGGTGGTGCCGCTGCGATGGAGACGGACTTTTCGTCTTGGGCCATGGCCGAGCGGTCTTTGCCAAGGCTGGCTTCGGCGGCGCGGCTGCTGTTGGCATGGGAATCGGCGCTGGCTACCGCTGCGCTGCGGGCGCGGCGCTCGGCAGGCATGGTTTCTTTGGCGACTTCGGCAACGGCCTTGTCTTGCCCTGGCGCAGATTTGTCTGCAGAAACTGCAGCAATCTCGGTGGCGATTGTGGGCGCAGCATCTGCAGCCGCGTCTGCCGCTACTGGCGCGCTGGCTGTGGCAGCGGGTGCTGTGGCCGCAGGCGCTGGTTTGCCAGACGGCACTTGCGGTGCGCTGGCGGGTGCCGGGCTGTCGAGCTGTGGCGCACCGGGCTCGTCCAAATGGTGCAAGGTCAGCCAGCCCACCAGGCCAATAGCGGCCAGCCCGCCCAGCGCTTGGCGCAACCAGCGGCGGTCGTTGGCGGGCTCGCCGCTATAGCCCGTTTTTTGGCTGGGCGCTGTTGGCAGCTCAGGGCGTTCCACGGCGGCATCGCCTGCATTGGCGGCGCTGGCGGTGCGGCGCGCAGCTTGTGCGCGGGCATGGGCCAGAATGCGCTCGCTGGCGGCAGGGCTGGGGCCGGTGTTTTGCAGGTCTTGCGCGTTGGCCTCGTGGTAGAGCTGCAGCAGCGCATCGCTTGGCTTGTTGTCGGGGGTGTTCGGGGTGCTGCGGTCGGTCATGCGGGCACCTTTTGCGGTTCGGCGTCGTCGGCGCCCAGGGCTTGGCGCAGCTTGGCGCGGGCGTAGCGCAGGCGGCTTTTGGCGGTTTCGGCGCTCACGTCGGTGGCGGCGGCAATGTCAGCCACGCTCATATCGGCCTCGGCCTGCAGCAAAAAGGCTTCGCGCTGCTCGGGCGGCAATTGGGCCAACGCATCCAGCAGCGCCCGTGCCAGGTCTTTGCGGCCTTGCAGGCGCTCGGGGTCAAAGCCGGAATGGGCAAACAGGGTTTCGGCGAGGCTCATGCCCTCGGCGCTTTCTTCGTCCAGGCTGGCGTGCGCCTTGTGGCTGCGCCAATGGTCTACCAGCTTGTGGTGCGCCAGCGTGAAGGCCCAGGTGCTGAACTTGGCGCTGGGCTGGTAGCGCGGCGCGGCGTCGACCACGGCAAACCAGGTGTCTTGCGCCAGATCGTCAGCCAGTGCAGCGTTGCCGGTGTTGCGGAAAAAGTAGCGCCAAAGGCGCTGGCTGTGGCGGCTGTAGAGCGGCTCAAAAGCAGCGGCCTGACCGCTGGCATAAGCCAGCATCAGCGCTTCGTCGGTGGGTTGCTGCTCATCTGCCATCCAGCCGATTATGCAAAGCCCCAGCCGCTGCGCCAGCCGCTGTGGAGAAAAACGCACAAGCGGCACGGCCTGCCAGGGCCGGAGCGCGGTGCCGCCATCAGTAAGCGGGAGGGTCGGGAACATAGCTGCGCTGCGCGTCGGCCGGGAAAGCATTGGGGCTGCGCTCGGGCTGCGGGCGCGGCTGGCGGATCACGCCTTTGGCCACCAGGTTGGCGTAGCTGTCGTAGCGGATGCGCACCACCTGCTCGGGCCGCTGCGTGGCGCTATCGAATTCGACCGTGCGGGTATGCGATGTTTCCAGCGCGCCATGGCCGGTGCCCAGGCTGGGTGTGCGTGGCGCGCTGCTCGGTGCACGCTTTTCAGCACGCGCTGCTTTGCTGTCCGCATTAGCGGCAGAGGGCATGGCTGCTGAGTCAGCCGCTATTTCGGAGTTGGCTGCGGCTGGTGGCATGGGCTTGGCCGCTGGCGCTGCCTGCGGGGCGGGCATGGGGGCGGGTGTTGGCATGGGCGCTTCGGCTGCTACAGAGCTGGCCATGTCGGCGTTGGCCGAGCTGGATTTGTCAGACTCGTTCATGCGTGGGCTGTAGCGCTCGTCCACCGGGCTGCGGCGCGTGACTGGCGGTGGGCGCACCGGCTCGGGCATGCGCTCACGGAACAGGGCCACGCCAATCACGCCCACATCGCGTGGGCGGCCGGTGCGGCTGGCGTACGAGGCATCGCTTTCCGAAAAGTAGAACGCCGCCACCTGGCTGTCGCTCTTGCGCCAGCCGGTGATTGCCCAGCTCTGCCAGGGGTTGAGCACATAGCCGTCGTCCGGCGTGGCCGATGCGGTTTGGCCGTTCAAGGCATTCACGCCATCGACGCTGATCACCGCCAAGATGCGCTTGCCGGTGCGGTTGCTGATGTCTACCGAATAGCTTGCCCCCGGCCGGCCCGCCACCCAGTATTCGCCCTGGTGCTGGTACACCGTCAGGCGCTGGCCGGTGTTGCGGTCTACCAGCTTCACATCGGCCAGGGTGGCGCTGTAGCCCAGGCTGCTGCAACCCAGCAACAAGGCAGAAGACAGCGTGGCAAAAGCCCAGCGCGTGCGTTGTTGGGCGCGCTGGGCTGGCTGGAATGTAGAGACAGTTTTCATGGTGGCTTGCTCCGAAAGTGTTGGTTGACACTGGCTGAATCGAAGCAGCGCTGCGGATGGGGTTAAAGCGGCGGCGGCAAGTTGTGAGGGTTTGTAAAAAACAGCGTCGCTGCCAAGAAAAACGCCTCGCTGCAAGCGGCAGGCGAGGCGTTGGGAACTGCTGGCAGCAGTTGGGCGGCAACGGCCCAAAACGGGGAACCGAAAGCCCCCGTCAGGCAAGCATTATTTCTTGGTCACCAGCGAGCAGGTGCTCTTGGACAGCGGCTGGAAGGCTTTGTCGCCGGGGATGGTGTCCAGGATCTTGTAGTAATCCCAGGGGCCCTTCGATTCTTTAGGCGCTTTCATCTGGGCCAGGAACATGTCGTGCACCATGCGGCCGTCTTCGCGCACGTAGCCGTTTTGTGAGAAGACGTCGTTGATCTTCATCTTTTTGAGCTGGTTGGTGACGGTGAGGCCGTCGTCGGTGCCGGCGGCTTCTACCGCTTTGAGGTACTGGGTGACGGCCGAGTAGATGCTGGCCTGGTTCATGGACGGCATTTTCTTCATGCGGTCCTGGTATTTTTTCGACCAGGCGCGCGATTCGTCATTGCGGTCCCAGTAGAAAGCGGTGGCGAAGGTCAGGCCCTGGCCCAGCTCCAGGCCCATGGCGTGGGCGTCGTTGATGTAGACGAGCTGCGGCACGAAGGTGACGTTCTTGGTCATGCCAAACTCGCGCGCGGTTTTGATGGAGTTGACCGTGTCTTGCGTGGCATTGGCCAGCGCCACTACGTTGGCTTTGCTGGCCTGGGCCTGCATCAGGAAGGACGAAAAATCGCTGGCGTTGAACGGGTGGTAGACGGTGCCCAGCACCTTGCCGCCGCCTTCTTTGACGAAATCGGTCACCGTGGCGGCGGTGACTTTGCCGTAGGCGTAATCGACCGCCAGAATGAACCAGTCTTTTTTGCCCTGGGCCATCACGGCGTCGACCGCTGATTTGCCCAGCGAGTACGAATCCACCGTGTAGTGCACCGTGGTGGGCGCGCAGAATTCGTTGGTCAGGCCGGTGGAAAGAGCGCCCGTGCTGATAGCTACTTTGTTGCGCTCTTTGGCCAGCGTGAACACGGCGCCGGCAATGGCGGAGTTGTTCAGGTCGACGATCATGTCCACGCCTTCGGCATCCCACCACTGGCGGGCTTTGGTGCCGCCCACGTCGGCCTTGTTCTGGTGGTCGGCAAAGACCAGCTCGACCGGCTTGCCCAGCACTTTGCTGCCGTAGTCTTCAATCGCCATCTTGGCCGCCTCGACCGAGCCTTTCCCGCCCGAATCGGCGTACTGGCCCGACATGTCGGTGAGCACGCCGATACGGACCTTGTCATCCGACAGGCCGGCCGCCTGCACAGCAAAGCTGGTGGCGCAGGCCAAAAGGGCGGCTGCGGCCGTGGTGGTTAAACGGTACATGGGGTCTCCTTCGCTATAGGTTGGGATGCGGCTGGTATGCGCTTGCCTGCACCGATGGACGGCGCCTGGCGCAACAGTTGGCTAGACTATCAAGCGCGCCTTCCCGATGGAGTACGGTGCTTCCCCCTAGAAGCAGCCCCAAGCAGTCCCTTCTGCGACAAAATGGCGTGGGCAATCTGCGCATCATCCCAAGCTTCCACAGCGACACAACCATGGACCAGCACCACCATCACCACGCCGAAACCTCCGGTTTTGAGCCCATGCGGCTCAACGCCATGAAGCTGCTGGTGCTGGCCATTTTGCTGGGCAGCACTTTTGGCGTGCTGTACTTTGCGCCACAGCTCGATCGCTGGGGGGCGAGGGCACGGCGTATCGCTATGCAGCCTCTTTCTTGCCACTGTTGTATGTGGTGTTGGTGGTGGTCTATGCCTTGTACATGCGTATGCGGCCAGCCAAAGACGTGCAGTAGGCCGGGCCGCCCATGCTACGAAGCCACAAACTGTTTGCGCTCTACCTGCTGGGGCTGGCCGCCTTTATCGGGCTGATGGCCTGGGCCGAGCACGCCGGCCTGTCGCGCCAGTGGATAGGGCCGATTTTTCTGTTTGTGCCAGTGATGATGTATGCGGCCATTGGCGTGTGGGGGCGCACGGCCGACTCTGAAGAATATTACGTGGCCGGCCGGCGCATTCCGCCGCTCTACAACGGCATGGCTACGGCGGCCGACTGGATGAGCGCGGCCTCGTTCATCAGCCTCTCGGGGGCGTTGTATTTGCAAGGCTTTTCCGGCACCAGCCAGACCGCTGGCGGCCTGGCCTACCTGCTGGGCTGGACGGGCGGCTTTGTGATTGTGGCGCTGCTGATTGCGCCGCAGCTGCGCTCGCTCAATCTGTACACCTTGCCTGATTTTTTCCAGCTGCGCTACGGTGGCCGCTGGCCGCGCGTGATTGCAGCGCTGGCGGCAGTGTTGTGCTCGTTCTCTTACGTGGTGGCGCAGATTTACGCGGTGGGCCTGATCGCCTCGCGCATGACGGGTGTGCAGTTCGAGATCGGCATCATGCTCGGGCTGGGCGGGGTGCTGGTGTGTTCGTTTCTGGGCGGCATGCGCGCCATCACCTGGACGCAGGTGGCGCAGTATGTGGTGGTGTTGCTGGCTTTTCTGGTGCCGGTGTCGTGGCTGGCCTATCAGCGCCTGGGCAACCCGGTGGCGGTGGCCGCTTATACGCAAGAGCTGGGCAAGATTGCCGAAGTAGAAAAGCGCCTGCTGACTGACCCGGCCGAGCGCGAAGTGGCCCTGGTGTATTGGCAGCGCGGCACGGTGTACGAATCGCGTTTGCGCAATATTCCGGTGGCGCTGGCGGCCGAACGTGAGCGCCTGCGCGAAGTGGTGCACCAGCTGCGCATTAGCAATGCCGACTTGGGCCAGGTATTGGCCGCTGGCCGCTAGCTGGCCAACCTGCCGCAAGACGAAGCCACAGCCCGCGAGCAGTGGACGGCGGCCATGCAAGACAACTACGCCCGTGCTCGCGCCCTGGGCGGTGTGCCGCAGCATACGGTGCCGTATGCCGCCATCCCCGGTTTGAGTGGCGATGCGCAAGAGCAGGCCGATGTGTCGCGCCGCAATTTTCTGGCGCTGATGTTCTGCCTGATGCTGGGCACCGCCGGCTTGCCGCATTTGCTCACGCGCTACTACACCCTGCCCACGCCAGCGGCAGCGCGCAGCTCGGTGGCCTGGACGCTGTTTTTTGTGGCGCTGCTCTATACCAGCGCGCCTGCGCTGGCCGCTTTGGTGAAACTGGAGGTGATGCAAACCTTGGTGGGCAGCCAGTTTGATGCGCTGCCCACCTGGATTGCGCAGTGGACGCGGGTGGACAGCTCGCTGCTGTCGATTGAAGACGTGAACGGCGATGGCCGCGTGCAATGGGGCGAGATACGGCTGGGGGCCGATCTGATCATGCTCGCCACGCCTGAGCTGGGCGGCCTGCCATTTGTGGTGTCGGGCCTGGTGGCAGCGGGTGGTTTGGCGGCAGCGCTTTCTACGGCCGACGGGTTGTTGCTGACCATCAGCAACGCGCTGGTGCGCGACTTGTACTTGGTGGAGCGCGGCCACGCGGTTACGCCGCAGCAGCGGGTGATACTGTCCAAGTTCACCTTGCTGATGGTGGCGCTGGCGGCGGCGGCCGTGGCCTCGGTGCGCAGCTCGGGCATTCTGGTGCTGGTGTCGGCTTCTTTCTCTATTGCCGCTTCGGCTTTTGTGCCTGCCATGTTGTTGGGCCTGTACTGGAGGGGCGCAACCCGCCAAGGCGCCATCTGCGGCATGCTGGCCGGCTTGGGGCTGACGCTGTATTACATGGTGGTCAACACGCCCTCGCTACGCGCAGCGGCGTTGGACCAGGCCCATCCTGCGCATTTGTGGTGGGGCATACAGCCCACCTTGGCGGCGGTTTTTGGCGTGCCGCTGGGCGTGCTGGTGACCTGGGTGGTGAGCTGTTGCACGCGCCGCAAAAAACAAGCGATTCGCTCCAGCGCCGAGAACCCATAAAAAACTGCACCGGCCTTGCGGCCGGTGCAGTTATCGAATTCGCGGTTTGCCGGGAGAGAAGTTTGATCAGCCGGTATTTCAACAGCATGGCTTTGCAGTGAAGCGGGCGCTGGAATAGTTCACCGCAATGGTGAGATGGCCGCTTAGGCGCGACGCCGGGCGGCAGACAGTACCTGGGTACGGCAAGGCCAGGCAACAAAGCATAAGCGGTCATATCGCCACCTCAAAACGAAGACTCCCAAAACAGGCATTGGCGCTGGTTTCGTCACAGCACTGGTGCACCTGCAAGTCCATGGTGGACTATAAAAAACTGCACCGGCCTTGCGGCGGGTGCAGTTGGGGGATGTGCGGTTTGCCGGGCCGAGATCAGACTTTGAGCAGTTCCACGTCAAACTTCAGCGTGGCGTTGGGAGGAATCACGCCGCCGGCGCCGCGGGCACCGTAGCCCAGCTCGGCGGGGATGATCAGGGTGCGCTTGCCGCCCACCTTCATGCCTTGCACGCCTTCGTCCCAGCCCTTGATGACCATGCCGGCGCCCAGCGGGAACACGAAGGGGTCATTGCGGTCCTTGCTGGAGTCGAACTTGGCGCCTTGTTCGCCGTTGTTGTAGAGCCAGCCGGTGTAGTGCACGGTGACTTGCTGGCCTTTGCCGGCTTCAGCGCCGGTGCCAACTTCGGTGTCTTCGTATTGCAGGCCGGAGGCGGTGGTGACGATTGCCATGGGTTTCCTTTGATAAAAATGCTTGCAGCAGACGAGCATCATACCTGCCCGTCCATAGCAAAAAACCCGCTGACAGCGGGTTTTGAACAAGGGGACCAGGCTGGGGGCCGGCAGCGCTGTTTTATTTTTTGACTTGCGCGGCGACCCAGCGGGTGGCGAAGGCTTGCACGTCGGACAGGCGCTTGAGCAGATCCTGGCCCGAGGGGGTGACGGTGTAGCCGTCGCTGTTGTGATCGAGGAAACCGGCTTCGCGCAGCTCTTTGATGCGCGTGTTGAGCGTGTTGGGGGTGATACCACCCACGCTGTCTTGCAAGAGGCGGAAGGTTTGCGGATGACCGTCACGCAATGCCCAGAGCACACGCAAAGCGTATCGGCATTCCAGCCGCTCGAACAGCTGGTTGATGGCGGTATTTTCCTTGGCGCTCATGTATGGTTCTCCTTGCGCTGTGTTGAAGAGCGAGGGCGGGCCTTCGCCGTCAATTCCACGATGGGTGCGACCATAGTCGCGAGACATTTCTGCTACAAGTTTAATAGCTCTTGATTGCCTGTGTATAGGAGCACCGGCCGAATATGGCGCTATGGCCGGCGAAGTGTTGTTGAATTGCTACGGTTTTTGATGGTGCCCGCGGCCCGGAAAAGCCCGCCAGACGGGGCTTTGACGGGGCTCAGACGGCCCGGGCATTGCGGCTGTAAGCTACCGCACGCTCCCCTCGGCAGAGGCCAAAAAGGCGGATGCCGGAGCGGTTGGCCACGTCGATGGCCAGGCTGGTGGGCGCCGAAATCGTGGCCAGCACCGGCAACTGCAGCCGGGCGCATTTGCGCACCAGCTCGTAGCTGGCGCGGCTGGTCATCAGCACCAGGCCGGGTTGGCCCAGTTGCTGGCGCTGGGCCAGGTGGCCGATCAGCTTGTCGAGCGCATTGTGGCGGCCCACGTCTTCCATCACGGTTTGCAGCTCGCCATCGGCCGTGGCCCAGCCGGCAGCGTGGATTGCGCCGGCTTGCTGGTTGAGCAACTGCAAGGCGGGCAACTGGGCAAAGGCACGTTGCAGTACAGCTAGGTCGATAGCCTGTGCCCAAGCGGGCACGGCCACGGTTTCGGGCACCAGATCGAGTGCTTCCATGGAGTCAATGCCGCAAACGCCGCAGCCGGTGCGGCCGGTGAGGGCGCGGCGCTTTTCTTTCAAGCGGGCGAAGCAGCGGCTGGCTATCTCCAGCTCTACCGCTATGGCGGGCAGTTCCGGGTCGCTGCCGCAGGCGCCGCTGGCACTGGAGGCCTGTACTTCGATGCCATAGCAATCCGCCGCCTGGTCGATGATGCCTTCCGACAAGGCAAAGCCCAGCGCAAAGGCTTCCAGGTTTTGCGGCGTGCACATCATCACCGCATGCGAGATGCCGTTGAAAACCAGGGCCACCGGCACCTCGGCAGCGACAGCATCCATGCGCTCCTGCGCGGCGCCAGGCGTCAACACAGTGGCGGGCAGCGGCAGCACGGAAGCGGGCAGGGGGGCATCAGCGGCAGGTGTTTGGGGCATGGAACAAGTGTACTGCGCCCAGGTGGCGGGCATGATGCGCTCTGGTTTTGATAGCTCCATGCGCAGGCTGACGGGCAAAAAACAAACCCCGCACACAGGCGGGGTTTGCTGAGGGAGCCAGGTGCAGCGCAGGGCTGCACTTGTAGCGGCGCGGCTTAGATAAAGCTGCGCAGCTTGTCCGAGCGGCTGGGGTGCTTGAGCTTGCGCAGCGCCTTGGCTTCGATCTGGCGGATGCGCTCGCGCGTCACGTCAAACTGCTTGCCCACTTCTTCCAGCGTGTGGTCGGTCGACATTTCGATACCGAAACGCATGCGCAGCACCTTGGCTTCGCGGGGCGTCAGGCCGTCGAGGATGTCCTTGACCACGTCGCGCAGACCGGCTTGCATGGCGGCATCGACGGGCGCGGTGTTGGCGCTGTCTTCGATGAAATCGCCCAAGTGGCTGTCGTCGTCGTCGCCAATCGGGGTTTCCATCGAGATGGGTTCCTTGGCGATCTTCATGATCTTGCGGATCTTGTCCTCGGGGATCTCCATCTTCTCGGCCAGGATCGAGGCATCGGGCTCAAAACCGAACTCCTGCAGGTGCTGGCGGCTGATGCGGTTCATCTTGTTGATGGTCTCGATCATGTGCACCGGGATACGGATCGTGCGGGCCTGGTCCGCGATCGAGCGCGTGATGGCCTGGCGAATCCACCAGGTGGCGTAGGTCGAGAACTTGTAGCCGCGGCGGTATTCGAACTTGTCCACCGCCTTCATCAGGCCGATATTGCCTTCCTGGATCAGGTCGAGGAACTGCAGACCCCGGTTGGTGTACTTCTTGGCGATCGAGATCACCAGGCGCAAGTTGGCCTCGATCATCTCTTTCTTGGCGTTGCGCGAAGCACGCTCGCCGTCGTTCATGCGCTTGTTGATGAGCTTGAGCTCATCGAGCGGCACCACCACGCGGGCTTGCAGATCGATCAACGCCTGCTGCAGCTCTTGCACGGGCGGAATATTGCGGCCCATGATGGCAGCCCAGCTGTGGCTCGATTGCGATTCCTTCTCGATCCACTGCAGATTCAGCAGGTTGGCGGGGAACAGTTCGATGAACTTTTCCTGGGGCAGACCGCACTTGTCGACGATGATCTTGCGCAGTGCGCGTTCTTTTTGGCGCACGCCGTCGACCTGCTCGCGCAGCATGTCGCACAGCTTCTCAATCGTCTTGGCGGTGAAGCGGATGGTCATCAGCTCGGCCGACAACTGGTCTTGCACCTTCTTGTAATTGGCAGAGCTGTAGCCTTGCTTGTCATAAGCCTGGTGCAGTTGCTCGAACAGCGAGTGCAGCTTGTCAAAGCGCGACAGGGCTTCGTTTTTCAGCTCTTCGAGGCGGCGGGTCATGGCCTTGGAGCCGCCCTTGCCGTCGTCGTCGTCCTCTTCGTCGTACTCGTCGAAGTCTTCTTCGGCCACGTAGTCGTCGTTTTCGTCGGCGTCGGAGAAACCGTCCACCACCGAGGAGATGACCACCTTGCCGGCACGAATTTCTTCGCCCATGGCCAAAATTTCGGCAATGGTGGCGGGCGAGGCGCTGATGGCCAGCATCATGTCTTGCAGGCCGCCCTCAATGCGCTTGGCAATCTCGATTTCGCCTTCGCGGGTGAGCAGCTCGACCGTGCCCATTTCACGCATGTACATGCGCACCGGGTCGGTGGTACGGCCAAATTCGGAATCCACGGTCGACAGCGCCGCTTCGGCTTCTTCTTCCGCTTCTTCTTCGGTGGTAGCCGACTGGCCGGTGTTGTTCAGCAGCAGGGTTTCTGCGTCTGGCGTTTGCTCGTACACCGCCACGCCCATGTCGTTCAACATGGAGATCACCACTTCGAGCGTCTCGGCATCGACCAGCTTGTCGGGCAGGTGGTCGGAGATTTCGGCGTTGGTCAGGTAGCCGCGCGTCTTGCCCAGCTTGATCAGGGCCTTCAGGCGCTGACGGCGGGTGGACATTTCCTCTTCGGTCAGCACGGCTTCGTCCAGACCGAATTCCTTCATCAGCGCGCGCTCTTTGGCCTTGGAGACCTTCATGCGCAGCGGCTTGACCTTCTCGGCAGGCGAATCGGGCGTGGCCTCGGCCTCTACCGATTCTTCGCCTTGCAGATCGTCTTCGATGTCGGAGAAATCGGCGTCATCGTCCAGACCTTCGTCTTCGCCCTTGCCTTTGGCCTTGGCTTTACCTTTGGCGGCCGTCTTCTTGGGGGCCTTGGGCTTGTCTTCGGCGGCGGCCTTGGTCGTCTTGGCCTTGGCAGCCGTCTTGGTGGCGGCCTTGGCCTTCACCGGGGTCTCTTCGCCATCGACATCGGCCTTCTTGGTGGCGCGCTTTTTGGGGGCACCTGCGTTGAGCAGGGCATCTGCCGCCTTCAGCAATTCTGCTTGGGACAGGCGTTGTTTACTTTCGGACACGGGGCTAACCTTCTTCGTCGCTGCCTTGGCTGGTGCGGCAGCACTGGCTTTTACGGTTTTGCCTGCAGCAACCGGCTTCTTGGCGGCCGCGGTTTTTGCGGCGGCCTTGGTGGCGGTTGCAGCCTTGGCACTGGGTACCGCGCTGGTTTTGCTTGGCAACTTGACGGACTTCGCGGACTTTGTAGCTGGCATGGACACCCTCAGAGCAAAGAAAACACACAAAGAAAACTGGCAAGCGCCATTACCGGCGCATAAAAAACAATAGCGGCTGCCAGCAAAGCAGCACGACTATCCGAGGTACGGAGCCTCTGGGCAAGATGGTGGGGCGAACATTTGGAGTGCAGTCCTTGCGGTATGTTGGGCGCTTGCGCTGGTGGCAAATCGCGTAATTCTTTACGCGGGCCCGGCCCGGAGGTGCTGCTGTCGCTCTTGCCGATGCAACAAATATTATACCTTTTTCGCCAATGTCAAGGGCTTTTCGCAATTATTTGTTGAGTTGGCGCTTGAGCGCCCCGATGCGGTGGAAATTGCTCTGGAAAGTACGCAGCGCCTGCGGGTTGGACGATTGGCTCACCAGACTGCGGTTTTGCGCCTCCAACTGATCGAGCACGATGCGGCTGAGCGAATCGCGCAGCTCGGCACGGATCTCGTCGAGCGGGCCGTCGACTTGCGCGTGCTGGCCTTGCATCAGCTGGGTGGCAAATTCTTCGATGGCATGACCGCGCAACTGCTCGCGCAACACAGCCCAGGATTGCGCGCCATGCGTGAGAAATTGCTGCTCCACCCAGGCAAACAACATGCCGTATGGCGCTGACAGCTGCGCCAGTGTGGCAATGTCCTCGGGCGAGAAATTCTCCAGAAAAGCCATGTGCGACAGCAATAGGCGTGCGGCCTGGTCTTCGCGTGTCACTGCCACGCTGGGCATGGGCGGCTGGGGGGCTGGCCGGTCTTTCCAGTTGCCGCGACCATAAGGCTTGTTGCGCCCCCAGTTGCCGCGCTGACCGCTGCTACCGTGCCCGGCATTGCCGCCACCATAACCGCCGCTGTTGCCACCGCTGGGCTGGCCGGGGTAGCGCTCCATCACCGCTTCGCCGTCCCAGGGCGGCGCGTCTCCGTACTGGGCGGAAAAATCGGGTGCCGCATCCCACGCCGGGCCGGCGGCACTGTGGCCGCCTGGCGCTTGGCGAGCTGTGGCTTGGGCGCCGCCCCCGCTTTGGCGAGCCAGCTCTTGCGCGGTGGTTTTTTGCCAAAGCCCGTCCAGCTCCGCGGTCGGCAACTGGGCTTTGTCGGCCAGCTCGGCCAGCAGCTGGCGCTTGAGTGCGCCGTCTGGCAGCAAATTCCACAGCGGCCGGGCATTGCTGGACATGCGGGCGCGGCCTTCGGCCTGGCCCAGGTCGCAGCCTTCGCTGGCCGCCTCCAGCAAAAAGCGCGACAGCGGCGTGGCATCGTGTACATGGCGCGCAAAGGCGTCGGTGCCGTATTCGCGCACAAAGCTGTCCGGGTCGTGCTCGGAGGGCAGAAACAGAAATTTGATGCTGCGCGTATCGGTGGCGTAAGGCAGGGCGGCGTCCAGCGCCTTGCGGGCGGCCCGTCGGCCGGCGCCATCGCCGTCAAAGCTGAAAACCACGGTGTCGGTAAAGCGGAACAGCTTGTGCACATGGTCGGGCGTACAGGCGGTGCCCAGCGTGGCCACGGCATTGGGAAAACCCAGCTGCGCCAGCGCCACCACGTCCATATAACCTTCGGTCACCAGCGCATAGCCGTGCTCGCGCAGGGCGCTGCGGGCCTCGAACAGGCCATACAGCTCGCGCCCTTTGTGGAAAACCGGGGTTTCCGGCGAGTTCAGGTATTTGGGCTTTTCGTCGCCAAACACGCGGCCGCCAAAACCAATGCACTCGCCTTTGACATTGCGGATCGGGAACATCACCCGGTCGCGGAAGCGGTCGTAGCGCTTGGCCTCGGCACCGTTTTCGCCTTCGGACTCGATCACCAGGCCGCATTCGACCAGCTTGGCATCGTCATAAGCTGGGAAAACGCTGGCCAGGCTGCGCCAACCCTCGGGCGCATAGCCCAGGCCGAAGCGCTTGGCGGTTGCGCCCGAAACGCCACGGCCTTTGAGGTAGGCAATGGCTTTTTGTGATTGCGACAACTGCTTGCGGTAGGCATCGCCAGCTTTTTCCAGCATGTCGGTGAGCGAAGCCTGCTTCTCCCGCGCCTGCGCCGCACGCTCGCGCTGTTGGGGCGACAGATCATCTTCGGGCACCTGCAGGCCCACGCTCTGGGCCAGATCGGTCACCGCCTCGCGGAAACCCATGCCGCTGTGCTCCATCAAAAAGCCGATGGCATTGCCATTTTTGCCGCAGCCAAAGCAGTGGTAGAACTGCTTGGACGGGCTGACGCTGAACGAGGGCGACTTTTCCCCATGAAAAGGGCACAGCCCCATGAAGTTGGCGCCGCCTTTTTTCAGCTGCACATACTTGCCCACCACGTCGACCACATCGACGCGGGAGAGCAGCTCTTGGATGAATGACTGGGGAATGGACACGGGGGCTATTGTCGCGCAAGCGGAGGCGCTCCGCGTGCGTTACGGAATGCTCTGATGTGCAGGGAATCCCCCAAAAAACACTCCAAGCCCCAGCAAAGCGGCCTATCGCCCAGTGTGATCGTTCGGAAGGTCTGGGGGCGTTCGGAGATGCCCGGTGCCGATGCCACGTTTCCAGCGGGCTATGATTGGTAGCACATCAATTAGCGGTTTTTCCTGTTGGGGCGGGTATTGAGGGAAAGCATGGGTAACGAAAACCACAGCAAGTCACGCGATTTCCGAATCGACAACATGAAGGTTGCCTTGATGTGCCTGGTGGTGTTGGGGCATCTGCTGGAGTACCGGCTAGACAACAAGGGCCTGTATTTCCTCTATGTCCTTGTCTACCTGTTTCATATGCCGGCGTTCGCCTTCCTGGCCGGCTGCGTGACCCGCTACCACGGTGAATCAAGCTATTGGACCAAGACGGTAAGCGATGTGGTCATTCCCTACCTGTTGTTTAACACGGCATACAGCCTGGTGGGTTTCCATGCTGCAGGAAAGATGGGGACGATCCAATACGCCACGCCTTATTGGCTGATGTGGTTTTTGCTGGCCCTGTTGCTATGGCGTTTGGTGCTGCCGATATGGAGTCAGGTTCGCTGGGCTTTTCCTGTGGCCTTGTTGCTGGGCCTGGCAGCCGCATTCAGCAAAGAAGTTGGTTACTACCTGTCGCTCTCGCGAGCGCTGGCTTTCTTTCCGTTTTTCTTGCTGGGCAGTTTGCTGGCCAATCGCGACTTGTTTCCTCATGTGCCCAAAGCAGTGGTTGCCATCGTCTCCGTAGTCATTTTGCTGGTGACTGCGTATTACCTGCAAGGGATGAACAGGCTGGTCATCTACCGCAGTGTGGCGTTGATCAGTTTGGGCTTGGGTACGCTCCAAGCGGTCTTTGTGTACACGGCTTTGACCATTGCGGCACTGGCCGGTATAGCACTGCTGCAGCTTGTGCCGTCTCGAAACATCAGAGGCATCACCTCTTTGGCTGTGGGCATCATCGGTGCCTACTTGATCCATGGGATGTTGGTGCGTTTTGTATTGCCTTCGTTGCTGAGCAGGGCTGTTGTCCCCAGTGATTGGGTGTTTTTGGCTACCAGTACTGTCGTGGCGGCAGCTATCGTGGTGGTGTGCAGCCATTTGGCCATCAAGCTTCCCTATTTGTTCAACTTCCGCTGGTTGAGTGCTTGGCTTTTTGTTGGGTCTGCAGAAAGAAAACCGGGCAAGTCCAATCGCAGCGAGTAGCTTCGAACTCCGAATTTGTACCTCGTGCAATTTCGTTTGGGGAAATGGGCAGAGCGTGTCTTATGCGCATTTGAGGGCTCTCTTGTAGTTTGTGGGTAAGCACTAGCATTTGCACTTGTCCAAATGCAAGCAGGAAATGGCCAGCCCAGCTTGGCAGCCAGCCTTGATTCCGGCTTGCAGCCCTGGGATATTTGCAATTTTCACGTCAGCGATCTGTGGCAAAGTGGTTGCAAAGGAGACTGAAGACCCATGACGAGCATGTACGACACGCAGCTGGACCGCAACGATGCCAACCACGCCCCGCTGACGCCGCTGAGCTTTATCGAGCGCGCTGCCGAGGTATACCCGGAGCGCCTGGCCATCGTCCACGGTGATCTGCGCCAGAACTGGAGCCAAACCTATTCCCGCTGCCGCCAGCTGGCCAGCAGCTTGCAAAAGCACGGCATTGGCAAGAACGACACGGTGGCGGTGATGCTGCCCAACACGCCGCCCATGGTAGAGGCGCACTTTGGTGTGCCCATGGCGGGTGCCGTGCTGAATGCATTGAACACGCGCCTCGATCCGGAAACCGTGGCCTTCATGCTCGACCACGGCGAAGCCAAGGCGCTGATCGTAGACCCCGAATTTGCCGGTGTGGTGGCCCGTGCGCTGAAGCTACGCAAATCGACCACGCCGCTGCTGCTGATCGATGTGGAAGACGCCATCTACGGCGAAGCCAGCGAGCGCCTGGGCGAGCTGACTTACGAGCAACTGCTGGCGCAGGGCGACGCCAACTTTGTCTGGCAATTGCCCGGCGACGAATGGGATGCGATTGCGCTGAACTACACCAGCGGCACCACTGGCAACCCCAAGGGCGTGGTCTACCACCACCGTGGCGCGGCAGTGAACGCCATCAGCAACGTGCTGGAATGGGATATGCCGAAGTTCGCCGTTTATCTGTGGACGCTGCCCATGTTCCACTGCAACGGCTGGTGCTTCCCCTGGACGGTGGCTTTGCGCGCTGGCGTCAACGTTTGCCTGCGTCGGGTCGAGCCGCAAGGTATCTTCAGCGCCATCAAGAACCATGGCGTCACCCATTACTGCGGCGCGCCCATCGTGCACAGCTTGCTGGTCAACGCGCCGGCCGCCATGAAGGCAGGCGTGCCCGCTGGGGTCAAATGCATGGTGGCTGGCGCAGCGCCACCGGCATCGATGATCGAAGGCATGGAGCAGCTCGGTTTTGACCTGACCCACGTTTACGGCCTGACCGAAGTCTATGGCCCGGTGACGGTCTGCGCCAAGCAAGAGGGCTGGAGCGAGCTGGATGTGGGCGAGCGCGCGCGCCTCAATGCCCGCCAGGGTGTGCGCTACCACTTGGAGCGCGGCACCCGCGTGATCAACCCCGAAACCATGGAGCCTGTGCCAGAAGATGGCGAAACCATGGGCGAGATCATGGTGCGCGGCAACATCGCCATGAAGGGCTATCTGAAGAACCCGAGTGCCACGGAAGAAGCTTTCCGTGGCGGCTGGTTCCACACCGGCGACTTGGCGGTGCAGTACCCCGATGGCTATATCAAGATCAAGGACCGCAGCAAAGACATCATCATCTCGGGCGGCGAGAACATCTCGTCGATCGAGGTGGAAGATGTGCTCTACCGCCACCCCGCCGTACTGGCAGCTGCCGTGGTGGCCAAGCCCGATCCGAAGTGGGGCGAGACGCCATGCGCCTTTGTCGAGATCAAGCCGGGCGTGGAAGTGACGGCCGAAGACGTCGTCGCGCACTGCAAAAAACACCTGGCCGGCTTCAAGGTGCCGCGCGCCGTGGTGTTTGGCGAGCTGCCCAAAACCAGCACCGGCAAGATCCAGAAGTTCGAGCTGCGCAAACAGGCCGGCTCGGCTGAGGCGATTGATGTGTAAGTTGGATTGAGGCTGGGCGTGCCCGACACAGCCCGAGCCACAAAAAAGCGCCAAGTGCTGCAGAGCACTTGGCGCTTTTTCTATGGCCCCTGAAGGCTCAGACCGTGTAGATATCCGTACGGCGGTGCGACCAGGCGGGCAGTTTGTCGCGCAGTGCGGCAACGCGCTCCAGGCTGATGTCGGCGCAGATGTGGCCGGTGGTGTCGGGCATGCAGGCGATCACGGTGCCCCAGGGGTCGATCACCATGCTGCGCCCCAGGCAAGGCAGCGCCGGGCCCGGGCCGCCGATTTGCGCGGCGGCGATGACGTAGCACTGGTTCTCTACCGCCCTTGCGCGCAGCAACAGCTCCCAGTGGTCGCGCCCGGTGTGCACATTGAAGGCAGCGGGCACGACGATCACGTTGGCGCCTTGGGCTCGAAGACTGCGAAACAGCTCTGGAAAGCGGATGTCGTAGCAAATGCTCAGGCCCATGCGCATGCCCAGCACATCGACCAGGCTGAGCGCCTGGCCGTGTACAAAGTCGTCGGATTCCTTGTACGGCAGCTCGCCCACCACCGCGTCGTACAAATGCAGTTTGCGGTAGCTGGCAATCAATTGGCCTGCGGGCGAAAAAGTCAGCCCCGTGTTGCCCAGCTTGTTTTGCTCTGCCGCTTGCTCGTGGATGGAGCCTACGTGCAGGTACACGCCATGGCTGCTGGCGATGCGGGCCAGACGGGGCAGCAGTGCCCCATCGAGCGGCGAGGCGTGTTTTTTGATGGTGGCGGCGTCGCCCCGGATGTCGGTGTACTCCGGGCTGACGACAAACTGCGCACCGTCGCGGGCAGCAGCGGCTACGCCGCGTTCCAGGGCTTGGATGTTGGCTTCCCAATCGGTGCCGCTGTCCAGCTGCAACGCGGCTACGCGAATACTCATGCGTGTCTCCTCGGCCAATTTGGCGTTTACAAACAGGTTTGGCATACCAGCGCGCCAATCTCGGCGAGCAGCAGCTCGCCTTGGCCGCCATAGAGGCCACGGCTGGTGAGCGGGTCCTGAAAACCGGTAGCCATCACGGCCAGAATCAGCGAGCTGTCGCCGCGGCGGAAGATGCCGACGTCGTTGCGCAAGTTGGCCAACTGGCCCACCTTGTTGCAGGCTTGCACGCCTTCAGGCAGCACTGCCGCCAACAAGGCCTGGGGACGCTCGGTGGCCATCAGGCGCAGGGCATGGCTTTGCATGGCCGGGCTCAGGTGGCCGGCTTGCTGCAGCCAATGCATGAGCAAGCACAAATCGCGGGCGCTGCTGGTGTTGTCGCGGCCGGCTTTCTGGGCTTCGGTGTCCATCATCTTGCGGCGCAAGGCCGTGTGCTGCAGCCCGGCAGTCTGGATGAAGTGGTTGATGGCATCCAGGCCCAGCAGGTCGATCAGTTGGTTGGTGGCCGTGTTGTCGCTCACCACCATCATCAGCTGGCAAAGCTCTTGCAGACTGAGTTGCTGCACGCTGGGCAAGCCGAACAACACACCGGTTCCGCCCACGCGGTTGCCTGCCGTGATGCGGATGCTCTCGTCCAACTGGTGCCGGCCTGCATCCACTTGCTGCAGCGCGGCCAGCAGAATGGAAATCTTGATGGTGCTGGCCGATGGCTTGCTTTGCTCGGCCTGGATGCTGAGCAGCTCGTCGCCATTGGGCGCCAGCAGGCACAGCGAGAGACCGGCGCCGTCGGCGCTGAGTCGGCGCCGGGCCAGTGCGAGGATCTGGGTTTTCAAAGAAGGGGTGGGTTGCATGGCTCTACCTTACACAAGCACGTAGAACACCGCCGACAGCACCAGGATGTTCAGAATCATCACCGCCCAGCCGTTGTAGAGCATGTACTTGAGCTGGTTCGAGCGCGCCAGGCCCATTTGGCCAAACATGTCGGAAGTGGGGAAGGGGCCGAACCAGTCGATCTGCGAGCTGCCCAGAATCACCGCCGTCGTGGCTGCCGGGCCCACGCCGGCTGCTGCCAGCAAGGGGCCAAAAATCTTGGCAGTGAAAGTCATCTGCGCCACGGCCGCACCGGGGATATGGCCGATCACGTTGAACAGCAAAATGATGACGCACAGCGCCGCGCCGCTGACGCCCACCAGATAGGGCTGCACGCTGTCCAGCAAGGCGTGGTAGGCGTTGAGCTTGTCCACCAGCACCAACACCGGATTGAACAGCCAGAACAGGAAGAAGATCCAGATCAGCTTGCCAGCACCGGCATACATGGCTTGCAGAATGTCCTTGGCGCGCATGCCGCCGGCCAGGCCGGTGACTGCGGCCAGCGACACCATCACCACAATCGCAAAAGCAAAACCTGCCTTGGCCATCACGCCCACGACGGCCAGGCTGACGATGGTGATGCAAAAGCCCCAGGCGGCACGCACGGCCGATGCGGCCGGCTTTTTCTCCATGTCGAAAGCGGCTTGGCCCAGGCTGGCTTCTTCGTACTGGAAATCCGCCTCGCTCATCTTCTGGATGCGGCCAGCCATGAACCAGCCCGCCAGCAAGGTGGCGGCCGCCATGGGCAGGCCAGCCACCATCAGGTATTCGCCATAGCTCAGGCCGGTGAGGCCGGTCACGGTCACCACGTTAGGCGTGAAAGGGCCCAACACCAGGCCGGCAGAGCCTGCGGTTTGAAAGAGGGCTGCCACGGTGGGGCGCGAGAGGCGTACGGCAGCCGCAATCGGTATCACCACGGCTGCAATGATGGCGTTGCCGCCGGCCAAGGTGCCCAGTGCGCCGCAAATCAGCACCGAGGTCACCATGATGCCCAGGCGCACGCGCAGCTGGTTGGACAGGCCGATCTTTTTGACGATGGCCCGCACCAGCTGCTCGGCCGCGCCGGTGCGTGAGGCAACTTCGCCCACGCCCGCGCCCAGCACGATGATCAGGCCCACGACTGCAATGAACGAGCCCAGCGATTCGGCCAGCAGCTTGCCCATGCCGATGGGGGTAGTTCCCGTCATGATGGCGCCCAGCACAATTGCGCCAATGGTGGACAGCACAATGTCGACGCCAAGCAAAGCGATGACGGCAAACACCACCACGGGCGTCAGCCCCCAGAGGCTGGTCTGGCCGGGAATGGTGAAGTGGGTGGTGATGGCAATCGCCAACCCGATCAGAAATACGGCGATGGCCGCAAGGCGTTTGCCTGAGGTTGCCTCAGCGGTGGCAGTCATTGGTTGTTTCTCCTTGTGATCTCTCGAAAGCCCGTTGCGCTGCCCATGGCAGGCACCGAGCGCGTGGTTTTTTGCTTCAGCTGGTGCTGCCGGGTTGGCGGCGCAGCACCTGGCCCGGGCGAGTGGGCGCAGCAGGCGCTGGGAAGACCACTTGCCCGTTGACGGCTACCAGCTCTATGCCTTCGGAGGGCAGGGTCGGTTCGTCCCAGGTGGCGCGGTCGATGACCGTGTCCGGGTCGAACACCACCAGATCGGCCCAATAGCCAAGCTGGATCTGGCCGCGCTCGGCCAGGCCGTAGACCGAGGCTGGCAGGTTGGTGATCTTGCGCACCGCTTGCTCCACGCTCATCAGCTGCGCTTCGCGCACGTAGCGCCCCAGAATGCGGGTGAAGGTGCCCCACAGGCGCGGGTGCGGGTTGCTGTCATTAGGCAGCCCGTCTGAGCCCACCATGCAGCAGGGGTGTTGGAAAACCCGCTGCACTTCCTGCTCGTCCATGGCGAAGTAGATGGCACCGGCGGGCAGCAAGCGTTGCGCGGCCTCTTGCTTGTCGCAACCCCATTGCGCGGCCACGTCGGCCAGGTACATGCCATTGCATTCGGGGTGGGGCGTGCTCCAGGTGATCTTGATGTCCTGGATCAGGTGCGCGCGCTCGGGGATCAGAATCGTGGAGCTGCCGGAGTAGGGGTAGATGTCCATGGCCACCTGAGCGCCCTGGGCCCGCGTGGCGTCGATGTTGGCGATGGTGCGTGTGCTCTTGCCCCAGTTGGCGTTCATCATGCATTTGTGGTGCGAGATGACCATGGCACAACCCGTCTTGCGGCTCACGCTCAGCACTTCTTCCACCGCTTCTTCCACCTGGTCGCCTTCGTTGCGGATGTGGCTGGTGTGCAAGGCTTCAAACTCTTTGGCCACGCGGGCCAGGGCTTGCAGCTCGGCCTGCTCGGCGTAGCAGCCGGGCTCATACGCCAGGCCGGTGCTGAAGCCAACTGCGCCAGCCGCCAGCGATTGTCGCAGCAAAGCCTGCATGGCTTGCAGCTCTTGCTCTGTGGGATCGGCCTTCGGGTCTGGCATGACGGCCAGGCGCAGGTTTGCGTGGCCCACCAGCGCGGCCACGTTGATCAGTGGCTGCAGCGATTCGAGCGTGGCGAGATAGCGCGCCATATCGGCGTACAAGGGAATGTCGCCCAGCAAGGCCAGCGAAGCTGCCGTGTTGTTGGCCAGCGGTGCGGGCGATGCGCTGACGCCGCAGTTGCCCACCACCACGGTGGTCACGCCTTGGCTGGTTTTCCAGGGCAGGCCGGGCTTTTGGATGAACATCAGATCGTCGTGGCCGTGCACGTCGATAAAGCCTGGTGCAACCAGTTTGCCGCTGGCATCCACGGTTTGGCGGGCGGACCGCTGGCCCAGATCGCCGATGGCCACGATGCGGCCGCCCAATACGCCAATATCGGCCCGGTAGCGTTCGTGGCCGCTGCCATCGACTACCAAGCCGCCAAAAATCTTCAAGTCCAGGACGTCGTTTGCGTCCAGAGCCGCATGTGCTCCAGAAGGCGCGGTTGCAGCGTTGGGGTTTGCCATGTTCACACTCATGGGAGGCGATTATCAAAGCAGGCGATTCATTACAATAATTTTTTAAACTAATCGATCAATCTCATTTTGAAATGAATAGACTGCCCAAGCACATCACCCTCAAGCACCTGAATGCTTTTGCCATGGTGGCGCAGGAGAGCAGCTTCACGCAGGCCGCAGCGCGCCTGTTCCAGACCCAGTCTTCGGTGACCACGCTGGTGAATCAGTTGGAGACGGCCTTGGGCTCGCGCCTGCTCGAGCGCACCAGCCGCAGTGTGGTGCTCACGCCGATTGGGCGGGATCTGTTGCCTCGGGTGATGCGCTTGCTGACCGATTTTGATGGCGTGCTGGAAGATGTGATGCGCTACGGCGGCCAGGCTTTTGGCAAGGTGCGGGTTTCGGCGGCGCCATCGGCCATCACCGAGTTGGTGGCACCTGCGGCCAGTGAATTTGCTCGGCGCTACCCTGCGGTGCGCCTGTATTTGCGCGACGACAATTCCGGCCGGATTCAGCGCCAGGTGTTGGCCAGCGAGGTGGACTTTGGCATCACCAGCCGCTGGGCGGATACGCGCGGCCTGCAGTTCGAGCCCTTGGTGGACGATTGCTTTGGTGTGCTCTACCACCTGGACGATCCGCTGGTGCAGCCGGACGCCAACGGCGTGGTCGATTGGCAAAGCCTGGCCGCTTGCAAATCGGTCGGCGTGGTCGATGAAACCGGTATTCTCGCCTTGCTCCAGGCTCGCTCTGATTTACCGGCGAATGCTTCCACGCCGTTTTACGAGGCATCCAGCACCACCTCGCAGGCTGCGCTGGTGGCGCAGGGCCTGGGCGTGGCGTACATGCCGGCGTTGGCTGCGCAGCGTGTGCTGGAGCCACGTTTGCGCTTTTCTTTGCTCAAATCGCCTCAGGTGTTGCGCTCCATCTGCACGGTCAAACGCAGCGATGTGCCGATGACCGATATCGCCAAGGAGTTTGAAGCTTTGGTGCGCGCTACCACCGCAGCTTTGGTGCTGCCTGCTGGCTGCCAGCCACGCACATCGGCCTGAAACTGCGGCGCGGGTTTGCCGCAATGGCGGGCGCCGGTGGCTCTGCCTAGAGTGGGTGCTCAGACAAACCACCGACTCCGGAGACCCCCGTATGCGTTCATTCTTTGCTGCCTCTGTTCTCGCCACCCAGCCTGCCAATCGGAAACTGGCCTGGCTGGGGGCTTCTTTGGTTTTGCTTGCTGGCGCTTGGCTGGTGGCTGCGCCAGCGCATGCCGAGGTGTATGCCAAGGAGAGCATGCTCAAGCAGCAAAAGGAAAAGGCCGGCGGTGGCCAGGGCGTGTTGCTGGGCGAATACGCTTTTACCCGCGACAAGGCCAAGAAGGACGAAGCCATCAAGGAGATCAGCTGGCTGACGCTGAAACCCGGTGATTCGATTGGCTACCACCCGCACACCACCAATGAGGACACCTACATCATCGTCTCGGGCACCGGTGTTTTCAAAGACAAGGATGGCAAGGACGTGCCCGTCAAAGCCGGTGATGTGACGATTGTTCGCAAGGGCGAATCGCACGGTTTGACGGCCACCGGCACCGAGCCGTTGGTGTTTATCGACGTGATCGCCGAGCAATAAGCACTGGCTCCTTCAGCGCTGCGCTGGTGCTGCGGCGGCAGTGCCGCGTTTGAAGGCGAGCACCTTGCTGGTGAGCTTTTGCAGCGGCTCGCCGCGCTGGTTGCGGGTGATGCTTTCGATCTTCACCATGGCGCGATCGGGCTTGGAGCGCGAGGGCGTGATCTCCAAGATGGTGCTGGTGACCTGCAGTACATCGCCGGGCCGGGTGGGTTGCGACCAGCTGACTTCTGCGCCTGCGCCAATAATGCCTTGGGCCATGGGCAGGCTTTGCACAATCAGGCGCATGGTGATGCCCACGGTATGCCAGCCGCTGGCCGCCAGGCCGCCAAAGGGGCTGTGTTGCGCGGCCTCGTCATCCAGATGGAAAGGCTGGGGATCGTACTGCGAGGCAAAGCCGATGATTTGCTCGGCATCCAAGGCGTGGCTGGCGCTGACGAATTGGTCACCCACGGCCAAGTCTTCGAGGTAGAGTTTGGCGGTGCTGGTAGGGGGCATGGTTCGCTCCTGAGGGCCGGGCGGGTGTCCGGCTGTCTTGAACAGTTGGCGAATTGATCTTACTGGCCGTGCCGGGCGCAGCCTCGTCGCCAGCGTGTCAGCCCTGCTTGGCTACTGCTTTTGAGGCCGGCGCCGCCTCGCGCGCGCCTGCAGGTCCGGGTCTGCTGTGCCCTTTCAACGGTTGAGCAGCCAGGCAATCCCGATGGCGGCCAATACCAGTGTCACCAGCACCAGCAACTCGGCCCAGGCCAGGCGCCGTTCATTGCGGGTGTCTTCGGCCTGCAGCTTGGCAAATTGGGAGTTGAGATCGTTCATTCCAGAATTCTGCCTTTGCCGGATTTTTCAGTTTTGTCCCAGCGCCGGTCCAGGCCTTTCCATTCGGCCACATAGGCGGCACAGGCCACCGCGCCGTTGAGCGCGCCGTAGCCGATAAGAATGACCATCAGGTTGCGCAGCCAGGAGGGCAGGCCCAGCTTCTCGGCCCGGTAAAGCGCCCAGATGAACAGCATGTTGAGGCTGCTCCAGGTGTAGGCGAGGTACTTCACGCTCTCGGGGATCAGGGACAGGCTGCTGTCTATCACCTGGATGGCCGAGGCCAGCATGAAGTACAGGCTGATGAGCCCGGGGTAGATCAGCCCTTCGAACCACGAGCGCTTGCCGGTGTTGGGGTCGATCAAGATGGCAAACCAGGTGATAAAGCTGAACACCAGGGCACTGAGCATCCAGAAATGTTTGAAAACCGTGCTCGCCAAGCCCGGGTTGGCAAAGTGCAGTCCCAGCAGCCCCAGAGATGAGCCAATGGCCAGCAAAGGTACGGCCACCGTCGCAAACCATACGGTGCCAAACCACAGGCCGCCCAAGCGCTGGTGCACGCTGGGGCGAAACCACAATTTGCGGTAGAGCTTGGTGAGTTGCAGGTTGCCGCGGGCCCAGCGCAAGCGCTGTTTCCAAAGCGATTCCAGGCTTCCCGGCTCCTCGGCCCAGACCACGGCATTGCCATCGAACAAGGCCTTGTAGCCGTTGAGCTGCGTTCTGAGCGTGGTGTCGGTATCTTCTGCGAGCGATGAAGTCTTGATACGCCCGCCCATGGCCACCAGGTTTTTCCGGGTGTGCAGTTGCGCGCCGCCTGCCATGCACAGCAGCGCACCGGTGATGTTTTGCGAACGCCGGGCGGCCGCTTGCGCCGCAACGTATTCAAACGCGATGAAGCGGGCGAGCATGTTGCCGGGGCGGCTGCCTTCCTTGATGTAGGCGGTGACTGCGCCCACCTCGGGGTCTGCCAGGTGGCGCGTCATGCGCATCAGAGCAGGGGGCGGAAAGAGCACGTCTGCATCCATGATGACGACGGCCTCCATCCAGCTGTCTTCCAGCACTTTCTCCAGCCCGTAGTTGAGCGTGTGGGCCTTGCCTTGCCCGCCATTTTTGCGCCGAAGGTGGAAGACGCGGCCTGGATACTTGGCTTGTGCCTGTTGCAGGATCTGGGGCGTGTCGTCGGTGCTGGCGTCGTCGACCACGACCACCCGCACCCGGTCAGGCGGGTAGTTGAGCTGCATCAAACATTGGATGGTTGCCTGGATGCTCGGGCCCTCGTTCCAGGCCGGCACGATGAAGGCCACGCGGGGCGTGCAGTTGCCGCAATGCGAGTAGGGCGCGCGCAGGCCATGCAGGCCCACCAGCAGGAATTGCCCGCAGGAGACCAGCATGGGGATGGTGCCGCCAAACACCAGCACCATCAGCAGCCATTCCATACATTGCCTTGCCAGATCCATTTTGTTTGTTCGTCAGCTATGAAGCACAATGAGGGCAGACCATCCACCCAGCTATTTTGATCATGAAAATATTAATCACCGGGGCCGGTGGCCCTTCTGCCATCAGTGTTTGGAAAAGCCTGGGCGCCGAGCACCAGATTTTCATGGCAGACATGGATGCTTGCGCAAGCGGGTTATTCCTTGTGCCCGCAGCACAGCGCTTGATCGTGCCACGTGGCGACGCGCCCGGCTTTGCCAGCCATGTGCTGGAGCAGTGCCAGCGCTTGGGAATCGAGCTGCTGATTTCCACGGTGGACGCCGAGCTGGTGCCGCTGGCCCGCCTGAGCCAGGAGTTTGCCGCGCAAGGTATTGCGCTGCCGCTCTCGCCGCTGCCAGCGCTGGAGCGCTGTGCCGACAAGCTGGCGCTGCTCAGTGCTGCCCAAGCGGCTGGGCTGGCGACAGTACCGTACTTTGAGGCCTTGACCGCGGCATCGAGCCGCGAGGCTTTTCCTGTGTTTGCCAAACCTCGCCGCGGCGCAGGCGGGCGGGGTGTGCAGCTGGTGCACAACCGCGAAGAGCTGGACGCACTGCCGCAAGACGGCTCGTACTTGCTGCAAGAATGGCTGCCGGGCAACGAGTACTCGGTCGATGTGTATTTGCGCGCCGACGGCACCGGCATTGCTGCGGTTCCCCGGCTGCGCATGCGCATCGATTCCGGCATTGCCATGGCCGCGCGCACGCAGCATTTGCCAGCGCTCAGCCAGGCAGCCATCGAGATGGCGCAAGCCATTGGCGTGCGGTATGTGGCCAATGTGCAGTTCCGCGAAGACGCGCAAGGCCAGCCCAAGTTGCTGGAGATCAACCCCCGCTTCCCGGGCACGCTGCCGCTGACGGATGCCGCCGGCATCAACCTGCCAGCCTTGCTGGTGGCCGAGGTGCAGGGGCAGAAAATGCCCGATGCGCTGTTGCCTTTCCAAGAAGTCATGACGGTTCGGTATCTGGTGGAACAAGTGGTCGATATAGCAGAGTGGCAGGCGCTATGCCCGAAATGACGCTGTGGCTGGCGCGCCATGGCCAAAGCACGGTCAATGCTGGCGCGCAATCGGACATGGACGCGCCGCTTACCGAGCTGGGTTGGCAACAAGCGCGCGATTTGGCGGTCACCGTGGACAGACAGCCCGATCTGGTCATTACCTCGCCCTTGCTGCGCGCGCGCCAAACCGCCGCGCCTTTGTTGCAGCGCTGGCCCGACACGCCGCAGGAAACCTGGCCGATTCAGGAGTTCGTCTACCTCAGCCCCGCGCGTTGCGCCGGCTCCACCGTTCAAACCCGCCGCCCCTGGGTGGCCCAATACTGGGAGAGCGCAGACCCGGCTTATGCTGACGGCACCGACGCCGAGTCTTTTGCCGCTTTTATCGCGCGGGTGCAGGCGTTTGAGCAGCGGCTGCGCCAGCTTGCGCCCGGGTTTGTGCTGGTGGTCGGTCATGGTCAGTTTCTGCGGGCCTTTCAAATGGTGCTGACCCAGGGGCTTGATGACAGCGCCGGGTCCATGCGTCAGTTTCGCGCGCAAGAGGTGGCCCAGCCCGTGCGCAATACGGAAGTGCTGGACCTGAGCGCGGCTTTCAGGCTTCGAGCTGGCGGATGACTTCCAGCGGCTCCACCAAAGCGTAGTTGGCATGGCGGCCCCAATAGCGGGCCGTGGCCTCGATAAAGTCGCCTTCCAGGCCCGCGTGGCGTACCACCTGGCTGCGGTAGGCTTCGATCATTTGCACCTTGGTGGCTATCTGCTCCGAGATGTCGACAAACAGGCTGGGGCGAAAATCGATGGTCGTGGACGGCGATTGGTAGCAGTAGACGTTGGGGGGCTGCCGGGTTGCCACCATCGTGGCCAGGTGCACGTTGCGGTGGTCCTGGTGGGTGTCGTGCCGGGAATGGGTGTAGACATGGGTTGGCCCCACCTCGCGCACGGCTTGCTCGATCAGGTCGATGGTCTTGCTGCCGTCGGTGATCCCTGAATCGGGCAAGTCGCAGACCTTGAGCTTGGCGCCCAGCAGGCGCGAGGCGTTCCAGGCTTCTTTCAGGCGCAGGTTCACGTCGCCACCCTTGCCACCCTGGCTCAGGGTCAGTACCACCACTTCGTGGCCCAGGGCACGCTTTTTGAGCAAGGTGCCGCCGCAGCCAATCTCTACATCATCGGGGTGCGCGCCAATGGCGAGGATGACTTGCTTTTGCGGCGGCTTGTGCTTGCGCTTGGCCTGGGCCAGCGCGCTCACCTGATCGAAAAACTCCTTGCGCGAATAGGGCCGGCCCAGCACGCCGTTGACGCGCTGCTGCAATGCCACCCGCATCAGCTCCGGGCTGAACTGGCGGGCAATGGCCAGTACCGGCAGGTTGCTGCTGCCCGCAAGGGGGGCACTTGCTGTGGTTTGCGCCGCTGCCAGGTCTTCGAGGTTGACCACGACCAGATCCCACTGGTTGGCGGGCAGCAAACGGCGCGCCTCGTCAACCGATGCGCATTGCGTCAGCCGCATGTCCGCCCGCTCGGTGAACCAGCCAAAAATCAGGCGTGCGTGCACCTCGTCACTGTCAACCAGCAGAATGCTGAATGGTGTCTGCGACGAAGCAGCCGGTTTGTTCCCTAGTTCCAATACTTGCGCCACCCTAGTTCCACCTGCGTTTCATGGTTGAGAGAAAGTCGCCGAAGCGTTGCCAAAATCGCGTCTTGCCGCCCGACGGGGAAGACCGTGCGGGCATAGACGTCGGTTGCGCTGGGCGAGGTGCCATGGCTGGCGCCCACCACCCAGAGCATGTGCCCCGGCCCGTGGCGAATGGCTTCTACGGCCACGGCATTGCGGTTGGTGTCGAACTCTTTGTTGTGCTCGGAGTAGACACGTGTGGCCACTTCCCAGCCGTTGCCCAAGGCATAGCTCAGGCCCACAATGCGCAGCTGCGAGCGCCAGCCAGTGCCAAAGCTTTGGCGGATGCCGGCGGACACGCGCAAACTGGTCGTCAGCTGGTAGTTGCCTTCGATGCCCAGGCGCTGCTGCGTTGACAGGCCGCTGCGATCCACGTGCTCCGCCTCCACCCGAACGCCGTAGCGCTGGGGAATCTGCCAGCCATAACCGAGGGCCACCGCCGTGGAAGGCCGCAAACGCGTGCTCGTAAGCTGATCGAGCAAGCCTATATCTGCGCTGTTGCGGCGCAAGGCCACATCTACCGTTTGCCGAGAGTCCAGTGCAGCCACCAGATTGGCGCTGGCGCCCCAGAGATGGCCGTAGCGGTTGTTGAGCCAGCTGCCTCGGACATCCAACTGGTAGGGAAAGGTTTGCGCTGCGTGCTGCAGGCCGGTTTGCGCTTCGGCGTTGTCCGGGCTCATGGCCAGAGCTTGTTGAAAACCCGTTTGCGCCTCGCGCACCTGGTTGTTGGCCAGTGCGAGCCAGGCCATGCCGTTGGTGGCATCGACGTCCGAAGCGTTGTTGGCCAACAGTTGCGCGTAAATGGCGCGGGCATCCGACAGGCGGTTTTCCGCCCTGGCGACCCGGGCCAGGCCCAGCAGAGCCCCTCGCTTTTCCTCCGCTTGCGCGAGCTCTGCCACTTCGGCGTAGCCTTGGCGCGCAGCCGCCCACTCGCCCTTTTGCTCCAGGGCGACGGCACGCTCCAGGGCCGGTGCGTAGGAAGGTGCAGCGAAGGCAGTCGCTGAGACAGCGAGTGCCGAAGCTGCAAAGAGGAATCGAATGTGCATGGATGGCGTAGCTCGTATTTGAATTGAAATTTGTTATATTTGTTACAAAATTGATAGTTTAAACATTTATTGATGCAGGCGGGTGTAAGGAACTGCAGGCATTGATCTAGGTCAATGTTGCTTGTGAGTGAATCCACACTGTTTAACAATGTCGTTGCGTACGCACTGCATCCTTTGGCGAAAAACCGCCAAGACGAGGTGGTCGTGAGCGCTACTGCCCATCAGCTTCGAATGGAGCGCATTGCAGTCATTGCCGCTGCTTATTTTCAGTGGTTGCCGGAATGCTCAATAACAACGTGGTCTTGTCGCTCCGCAAGCATTTCGCTAGTTTGCAGAGAAGGCTCGCCCAGGCGCTAGTGGGCGAGATCAGAAGAGCAACCGGCTGCAGTCCCTGACTTGCATAAACATGGACAAGGTCAAAACTGAAGGCTTCGGGGCACCCAAGCTGCAGATCTTGCCGTCACAGGCTTAGCTTTTAACAGACGAAGAAAGTTTTTGAAAATGAAGAAGCCGCAAAGAAGCGGCTTCTGGGGCTGGCAAGGGTTGTCGCGTACGGTTTTACTGCCCCATCACCACGCCTTCGCGGCGCGGGTCGGCGCCGCCGAACCACAGCGATTTGCCATGCGCTTCGCCGCGCGAGAGCGCTTGCAGGCCGCTGGTCAGGTTCTGCTCTTTTACCTCGGCGCCGCGCGCGCCCAGCGCTTGCACGGTGGCGGCGGGGAAGCGCTTTTCTTCCATTATGGTGGGGCCGTTGAGGCTGCCGAAGTTGGGCAGGTTGATCGCTTGTTGCGGCATCAGGCCCCAGTTGAGCATGCCGTACAGCGTTTTGGTGGTGTAGTGGATGATCCAGGCGCCGCCGGGGCTGCCGGCGCTCACCAGCAGCTTGTCGCTGGCCTTGTCGAACACCAGCGTGGGCGCCATCGACGAGCGTGGGCGCTTGCCGGGCTCTACCCGGTTGGCAATGGGCTGGCCCTGGGCATCGCGTGGCGCCAGGCTGAAATCGGTCAGCTCGTTGTTCAGCAAAAAGCCGCCAGACAGGCCGCGCCCGGTATTGACCATCTGGCGCGAGCCAAACTGGTCTTCGATGGTGGTGGTCATGGCAATCGCGTTGCCATAGGCATCGACGATACTGATGTGGCTGGTTCCGTATTCCAGCTGGTAGGGCTGGGTGGCGTAAGCGGTTTGCACAGCGCCGGGCTGACCGGGTTGGGCCTGTTTCATGCTTTGCGCGCCTATGAGTTTGGCGCGTTCGGCCAGATAGCCGGGGCGCAGCATGCTGCTCCAGTCGCCGCCGGGGGCTTTCACGAAAGCCGGGTCGGCCACATATTGGTTGCGGTCGGCAAAGGCCAGGCGCGCGGCTTCGGCGTACAGATACAGCCAGTCGGCGCTTGGCAGGCCGTCATTGCCCAAGGGGATTTGCTGGGCCTGGGTGTTGGCCAGAATGCCCAGAATCTGCCCCACAGCAATCGCGCCCGAGCTGGGTGGCGGAAAGCCGCAGATGCGGTAGCTGCGTGCTGGCACTGCATTGGCTTGCGGCGTGTAGTCGCTGCACAGCGCAGCACGTTTCACCGGTTTGTAAGCAGCCAGATCGGCGGCCGTGAGCTTGCCCGGGTTGGTGGCGTGGCCTTGCACTTTTTTGACGATGGCATCGGCCACCGGGCCTTCGAGCAAAGCTTTGGAGCCGTTTTGGGCAATGTCCTTCAAGACGGCTGCGTACTCGGGGTTCTTCAGCACATGGCCTACCGGCCAGGGCTTGCCATTGGCATCGAGAAAATAGCTGCTGGCCAACGGGTCTTGGCCGAGGAACTTCTCTTGCGCGGTCAGCGTATTCAGGCGCGGGCTGACCTTGAAGCCATCGCTCGCCAGGCGAATCGCTGGCTCGAACAGGCTGGCCCAGGGCAGCTTGCCGTGCTCCTGGTGGGCCAGCTCCAACATGCGGATGGCGCCGGGCACGCCCACCGAGCGGCCGCCGACGACAGCGTCGTGAAAAGCCATGGGCTTGCCGTCTTTCATGAACAGGTTCTCGTCGGCCGCAGCGGGCGCTACTTCCCGGCCGTCATAGGCCTCGACCTTGGAGCCTTGGGCGTGCAGCAAAAAGGCGCCGCCGCCGATGCCGCTTGATTGCGGCTCTACCAGGCCCAGTACCAACTGCACGGCAATGGCGGCATCGATGGCGCTACCACCGGCTTTCAACACCTGGTAGCCGGCATCGGTGGCCAAGGGGTTGGCGGCCGCCACGGCGAATTTCTCATTGGCCCAGCCGGGCTTGTCGGTCCAACCTGAGCTGCCTTCGGGCTGGTCTGCCACCTGGGGCGGCTGGTAGTTGAGCGTTGGCGTGCTGGTACAGGCGGCGAGCAGGGCGGCTGCGGCCACGGCGCTCAACTGCCAAGCCCAACGCTTGAAAGGGCGGCGGACGGAATCTGCTTTGGTTGCTGGACGGGCCATGGATGCTGCTCCTCTTTTTAGTGGATCGCAGCATCCTAACGCTTATGCGCGCTGCTCTCCAGACGCTGCATTGTCAGACGGCAAGCCGTCTCTACGCTGCTTGTGGCCCGGCCAGCCGGTCTTGCACCACAAAGCGGGCCTGGGTGCGGATACCGCTGTCAGCACGCAAGGGGTCAACGACGGTGCGCAACTGCGTGGTCCAAAGGCTGGGCGTGATGTCGCAAACGCCGTAACCGCGCTCTTCGCAGCGCGCAAACAGCACTTGCGGATTGCGGGCGACGATGGCGTCCACCTTCGCTTGCGTGGTGCCAGAGTGCGATGTGATCGAGGTGCCGCAAAACTCGCTCGCCACCACGCGGTAGGCGGCATCCACGGCCTCCGGGTTCTCGATGCGGCAGACGTAGTTCTGGTGAATATCGCCACCCAGTAGCACGGTATTGCGTGGCGCGGCCTCGGCAATGGCGTTGATGAGGCGCTGGCGTGCAGCTGGGTAGCCGCCCCAGCTGTCGGTACTGGCGCGGCCATTGGGGTAGTTGCGCTCGCAGAACAGGGTCTGTTGGCAAATCACGTTCCAGCGCTTGCTCTGCGGGCGCGAGCGGGCATTGTTTTGCAGCGCCTGGGCCAGCCAGCGCTCTTGCTCCCAGCCCAGAAAGCTGCGGGTATTGCTCTGCAGATCGGCGCAATCGGCGGGCTTGACCGAGCCTTCGTTCTTCTCACCCGGCATGCGGCAGGCCTGGATATCGCGGTGCTGGCGCGCGTCCAGCACCTGCAGATCGGCCAACTGGCCCCAGGCCAAGGGGCGGTACAGCAGCGGGCTGGAGAAATAGTGCGCCAGCTCTGTGGCGGCCAGTTTTTGCTTGGCGGCCACGGTGGCGCGCAAAGGCATGTTCTCGAAAAACGCCTGGTAGGCGGCCAGGCGCTTGCGGGCAAAGGCGGTGGCATCGCCCACGCCTTGCAGGGCGGCATAATCGTTCTCCACCTCGTGGTCGTCCCAGGTCACCAACCAGGGGCAGTGGGCGTGCATGGCTTGCAGATCCGGGTCGCTTTTGTGCAGCGCGTAGCGGTCGCGGTAGTCTTGCAAGCTGCGCGGGTAGTGCAGCGGGTGCAGGCGCGCCATGCTGGCCAGCTGTTCCAGGGCTCGGGCGTTGCTGCTATTGGCTTTGGGCGATGCGTATTCGTAGATGTAATCGCCCAGAAAAAGCACCAGATCCGGGTTCTCATTGCGCGCGTGGCGCCAGGCGGCATAGTAGCCGTGCTCCCAGCGTTGGCACGAGGCAAACACCAGCCGCAGGTTTTGTACGGCGGCGCCAGCGGCAGGCGCTGTGCGGGTGCGGCCGGTGGCGCTGGTTTGGCCGCTGCAGTGAAAGCGGTAAAAGTACCAGCGCTCAGGCTCCAGCCCCTGGGCATCGACGTGCACGCTGTGGCCCCAGTCCGGGCTGGCCGTGGCTTCGCCTTTGTGCACCAGGTGTTTGAACTGTTCGTCGTGGGCGATTTCCCACTGAACAGTCTGGCTTCGCAATAAGGGCTCGGCGCTGCTGGGCAACAAGCGCGTCCACAGCACGACGCTGTTGCTGGTGGGCTCGCCACTGGCTACGCCCAGGCCAAACAAGGCGTCGCTGACCGGCCAGGGGCTCAGCGGCAGCTCTGCAGCGCGGGCAAGAGGCAGTTGGCTGGCCGCGCCCAAGGCCGCCAGCCATTGCAAATGTTGGCGGCGCGTGATGGTGATGTTGGACTGGGTGTTTGGCGTGGATTGGCGCATGGTGGTGCTGCGTGCGTTTTGAGCAGCATAGCGCGCCGGGCTGCTGCCAACTTTGTCGCGCTGGTAAAGCGTGGACGTCTGCGCTTTGCCCATTGGCCTGCTTGCCTCGCCATGAGCAAACAGGCAAGAAAAAACGCTCCAGCGGAGCGTTTGAATGGTGGGGTGCAGCGCGCGGGCTTGCCGTGTTTACGGCGTTTCTTCTGCGTTGTTTTGTGCTCGCGTGCTGGAGGCCTGGATGTTGGCCGGGTCATCGACGGCTTCGCGCAAGGCCTTGCCGGGCTTGAAGTGCGTCACGCGCTTGGCGGGCACTTGCACGGCTTCGCCACTGCGGGGGTTGCGGCCCAGGCGGGGCTGGCGGTGCGTGATGGTAAAGCTGCCAAAACCGCGAATCTCAATGCGCTGGCCGCGTACCAGCGAGTCTTCGATGGCCTCGAGAATCGTTTTGACAGCCTGCTCCGCATCCCGCTGGGTCAGCTGGTGAAAACGTTCGGCAAGCTCTTCAATCAGATCGGATCGGGTCATACGAATGGGAATCTTCAGTAATCAATATCTACAAAGCATTGGTGGGCGCATTGAGCGCCCACCTTTTGCTGGCAACCGACTATACCAAGCATCGCTTGGCATGGTCGGCAGCAGGGGCCGTCAATTACTTGTCGGCGTCCAGCTTGGCGCGCAGCAGAGCGCCCAGGCTGGTGGTACCAGCGTTTTCCTTGGACGACTGGGCCGACAGCGAAGCCATGGCTTCTTGTTGCTCAGCGTGGTCCTTTTGCTTGATCGACAGGGAGATGCTGCGGCTCTTGCGATCCACATTGGTCACCACGGCGGTCACTTCGTCGCCTTCCTTCAGGACGGAACGAGCATCTTCCACGCGGTCTTGCGAGATTTCGGAAGCACGCAGGTAGCCGACGATGTCGTCGCCCAGGTCGATTTCAGCGCCCTTGGCGTCCACGGTCTTGACCTTGCCGGTCACGATCTGGCCCTTGTCGTTCACGGTAGCGAACGTGGTGAAAGCATCGCTGTCGAGTTGCTTGATGCCCAGCGAGATGCGCTCGCGGTCAACGTCCACTGCCAACACGATGGCTTCCACTTCCTGACCCTTCTTGTAGTTGCGGACAGCAGCTTCGCCAGCTTCGTTCCACGACAGGTCAGACAAGTGCACCAGGCCGTCGATGCCCGAGGCCAGGCCCACGAACACGCCGAAGTCGGTGATCGACTTGATCGGGCCCTTCACGCGGTCGCCGCGCTTGGTGTTCTGAGCAAATTCTTGCCATGGGTTGGCCTTGCATTGCTTCATGCCCAGGCTGATACGGCGCTTGTCTTCGTCGATCTCGAGGACCATGACTTCGACTTCGTCACCCAGCGACACCAGCTTGGAAGGAGCCACGTTCTTGTTGGTCCAGTCCATTTCGGAGACGTGCACCAGGCCTTCGATGCCGGGTTCCAGTTCCACGAATGCGCCGTAGTCGGCAATGTTGGTGACCTTGCCGAACAGACGGGTGCCCGAAGGGTAGCGGCGCGACACGCCCAGCCATGGGTCGTCGCCCATTTGCTTCAGACCCAGAGACACGCGGTTCTTCTCGGTGTCGAACTTGAGGATCTTGGCGGTGATTTCCTGACCGGCTTGCACCACTTCCGAAGGGTGACGCACGCGGCGCCATGCCATGTCGGTGATGTGCAGCAGGCCGTCGATGCCGCCCAGGTCCACGAACGCACCGTATTCGGTGATGTTCTTGACCACGCCTTGAACGATGGAGCCTTCCTTGAGGGTTTCCATCAGCTTGGCGCGCTCTTCGCCCATCGAGGCTTCCACCACAGCGCGGCGGCTCAGCACCACGTTGTTGCGCTTGCGGTCGAGCTTGATGACCTTGAATTCCAGGGTCTTGTTTTCGTAAGGGGTCAGGTCCTTGATCGGACGGGTGTCGATCAGCGAGCCTGGCAGGAAGGCACGGATGCCGTTGACCAGAACGGTCAGACCGCCCTTGACCTTGCCGGAGGTGGTGCCGGTGACGAATTCGCCAGATTCCAGCGCCTTTTCCAGCGACAGCCACGAGGCCAGACGCTTGGCGGTGTCGCGCGACAGGATGGTGTCGCCGTAGCCGTTTTCGATGGAGCCGATGGCCACGGACACGAAGTCACCCACTTGGACTTCGACTTCGCCCTGGTCGTTCTTGAACTCGTCGAGGGGCACATAGGCTTCCGACTTCAGGCCGGCGTTCACCACGACAAAGTTGTGCTCAACGCGCACGACTTCAGCGGTGATGACTTCGCCAGGACGCATTTCGGTGCGTGTCAACGACTCTTCAAAAAGGGCGGCAAAAGATTCAGACATGTATTTCCTTAGACACAGGCAGGTTTCCGTTAGCACTATTGCTATCGTTTCTAAGACTGGCTGTGCAGGTGTGCGGAGGGTTCCGCGGGGTTAAAAGTTAAACAACCCGGCAACCCATGGTGGTATGGAACACACCAGTGGAAGGCAGCCGGGGCCTGCCAAGCTTTGTATCAGGGCAAAAGCGGCGCTTTCAAGAGGATTCTTGCGAGCGGCTTTGCACTGCGGCAAAGGGTTGGCGCTTTTCCCACCAAGACAGCACCTGGGCCACGGCTTCATCGACCGTGGTGTCGGAGTTGTCCAGCAAGAGAGCATCTTGCGCAGCCTGCAAGGGGGCGGTGGCGCGGTTCATGTCGCGCGCATCGCGCGCCTCAAGGTCTGCACGAAGGTCGGCTATTGTAGCCGGTATTCCTTTTTCTATCAACTGTTTATGCCGGCGCTCGGCGCGCTTGGCGGCGCTGGCCGTCAGGTAGACCTTGAGCGGGGCGAGCGGGAAAATCACCGTGCCCATGTCGCGGCCATCGGCCACCAGACCGGGCAGCTGGCGAAAATCGTGTTGCGTCTGCACCAAAGCCTGGCGCACGGCGGGCAGGGCAGAGACGAGCGATGCGTTCATGCCTGCCTCTTCGGTGCGGATGGCCAGGCTGATGTCTTCGCCGTCGAGCAGCACGCGCTGGTCGGGGGTGAACTGAATGTCGAGCTGCGCAATCAGCGCGGCAATCTGGCTGTCGTGTTCGCTGTCGATGGGGATGCCTGCCCGGGTGGCAGCGAGGCCGGTAATGCGGTAGAGCGCACCCGAATCGAGCAGGTGGTAACCCAGCGCCGAGGCCACGGCTGATGCCACTGTGCCCTTGCCCGAGGCGGTCGGGCCGTCGATGCAGATCACCGGCACGCTGCCGGGCACCGGGCGCACGGCCGAGAACAAGGCTTCGAAATAGCCGGGGAAAGTCTTGGCCACGCACTTCGGGTCTTCAATGCGTACCGCCAGTCCGGCCGGGTTGAAGGCTGCCAGCGAGAAGCACATGGCCACGCGGTGGTCGTCGTAGGTATGGATGCTGGCGGGCTTCCAGGCTTCGCGGTTGGCGGGTGGGGTGACGCTGATGTAATCCGCGCCTTCTTCCACGGTGGCGCCCAGCTTGCGCAGCTCGGTGGCCATGGCGGTGAGCCGGTCGGTTTCTTTGACGCGCCAGCTGGCGATATTGCGCAAAGTGGTGGTGCCGTTGGCGTACAGCGCCATGGCGGCCAGCGTCATGGCAGCGTCGGGAATGTGGTTGCAATCCAGATCAATGGCTTGCAGCGGCCAGCTGCCGCGACGGATTTCGAGCCAGTTCGGGCCGCTGATGATGGCAGCGCCCATGGCGCGTGCAGCTTCGACAAAGCGGATATCGCCCTGAATGGATTGCGCGCCCACGCCCAGCACTTTGACCACGCGGTCCACCACCGTGGTGCTGCCTTGCGCATTGGGCTTGCTGCCTTTGCCTGCAGCGATGGCGCCCAGCGCGATGAAGTAGCTGGCCGACGAGGCATCGGCCTCCACATGAATCTCGCGTGGCGACTGGTACTGGCTGCCCGCCGGGATGGTGAAGCGCTGCCAGTTGTCGTTGCGTACCGCAATGCCAAAGCGCTTGAGCAGCTCCAGCGTGATGTGGATGTAGGGCTTGGAGATCAGCTCGCCCACTACCTCAATCGCCACATCCTGCTGGCGCGCCACCAGCGGCAAAGCCATCAAAAGCGCGGTCAAGAACTGGCTGGAGACATCGCCGCGCACGGGGATGGGCGCTTGCAGATGCAGCTGCGCGGCAGTGACGGGGCGCAGGCGCAGCGGCGGGTAGCCTTCGTTGCCCAAATAGTCGATCTGGCAGCCGAGCTGGCGCAGCGCATCCACCAAATCGCCAATCGGGCGCTCGTGCATGCGGGGCACGCCGCTCATCTCAAAATTGCCACCCAGCAAGGCCAGCGCTGCTGTCAGCGGGCGCATGGCGGTGCCCGCGTTGCCCAGAAAGAGGGCGGTGGTGCGGGCGGCCAGCGCAGGCGCCAGCTGGCCGGCAATGCCGGTAACGTGGTAGCTGTTGAGGTGCGCCGGGTCGGTGCTGCGCACCACGGCGCAGCCCAGTTGCTGCAGCGCTTGCAGCATGACCTGGGTGTCGTCCGAATCGAGCAGGTCGTGGATGGTGGTGGTGCCCTGGCTCAGCGCGGCCAGCAGCAGCACGCGGTTGGAGATGCTTTTAGAGCCGGGCAACTGCACTTCGCCATTGGCGCTTTGCAGGGCGGGAATATCTAAAAACGCGGTGCTGAACATGGCTTGCTCTACTGTGTGCGGGCTGCTGGCGCGGTGTGCGTGGGCGCTGGCAGCGGGTTGGGTCAAAAAACTGTGGCGCTACGGTGAGGTAGCGCCACGGCATATTATCGGCCCGAATATCGGCCAGAGGCGGGGCCTGCAGCCAAGGGCGGCGGGCAGGCGCTCAAGCGGCCTTGTTCTTGGCCAGCGATTCGGGCGTGTACAGCTTGCCGGGCTTCCACTGGGCGCGGGTTTCGCTGGCGCTGCGCACCAGTTGCTCTACGGCGGCGGTGTTGTCCGTCATCAGCGCTGCCTCGTAGCGGCCCAGCACATGTTGCAGGTAGTGCACTTGCTTGAGCACTTCGTTGCGGTTGGCCATGAAGATGTCGCGCCACATATTGGGCTCGCCCGCTGCGATGCGGGTGAAATCGCGGAACCCCGGGCCGGCCAGCGACAGAATGCGGTGGCCGTCTTCCTGCGCCAGGATCGCGTTCATGAAAGCCATGGCTATCAGGTGCGGCGCGTGACTGCTGGCGGCCAGCGCGGTGTCGTGCATCTCGGGCGACATGCTGGTGACATGGGCGCCAATGCCGCGCCACAGCGCTTCGGCATTGCGCAGCTGCGCTACCTTGGTCAGCTCGGTGGGTGTGAGCACCACTTGCGCATCTTTGTAGAGCGTGGCGTCGGCGTGTTCCACGCCAGAAACCTCTTTGCCGGTGATCGGGTGCGCAGGCACAAAGCAGCCAAAGCGGTCTTTGAGCGTGCTGCGGGCGGCGTTGACCACATCAACCTTGGTGGAGCCCACGTCCATCACCAAAGTGTCGGGCTGGATCAGGTGTTTGATGGTGCGCAGCGTTGGCTCGGTAGAAGCCACGGGAATGGCGAGCACCACCAGATCGGCGCCCGACACCGCGATCAGCGCCGAGCTGGCCTCTTCGTCGATGGCGCCCATCTGGCGTGCGCGGCTGGTGGTGGAGGGCGATTTGCTGTAGCCCACAACGCGCTTGACCAGCCCGGCCTTTTTGGCAGCCAGGGCAAACGAGCCGCCCATCAGTCCGCAGCCGATCAGGGCCATGTGTTCAAACTTTTTCACCCTTTAACTCCCTACAGGGTAGGCACCGAGCACCTTGTAGAAGGCGCACAGCGCTCGCAGTTCTTCGAGGGCCTTGGCCACATTGGGCTGGGCCGGGTGACCATCGAGGTCGATGTAGAAATAGTATTCCCACTGGCCGGTGCGTGCCGGGCGCGATTCAAAACGCGTCATCGACACGCCGTGCTTGGACAGCGGCACCAGCAAATCGTGCACTGCGCCTGGCCGGTTGGGCACCGACACCACCAGGCTGGTGCAATCTTTGGCCGACGGCTCGGGCATGGCCAGCGTGTGCGGCAGGCAGATGATGGCAAAGCGCGTGCGGTTGTACGCGTCGTCCTGAATCGCGTGGCTGATGATGTGCAGCCCGTATTGCTGAGCAGCGCGCTCGCTGGCGATGCCGGCAAAGTTGGGGTTGAGCGCGGCCAGGCGTGCGCCTTCGGCATTGCTCTCCACCGGGCGGCGCTCGGCGTGCGGCAAATGTTTGGACAGCCAGCCCTGGCACTGCGCCAGCGCTTGTGGGTGCGCGGCCACCACTTCAATGCCTTCGAGCGAATTGGTGGTGCGCATCAGGTTGTGGCGGATCAGCAGGCTCACCTCGCCCACCACATGGCAAGGCGTGTGCAAGAACATGTCCAGCGAGCGCGTTACCACGCCTTCGTTGGAGTTTTCTACGCCCACCACACCAAACTGCGCGCTGCCGGCGGCGGTGGAGTGAAAGACTTCTTCAAAACTGTTGCAGTACTTGATGTCGGCCGCGCCGCCAAAATACTGAATGGCGGCTTCTTCGCAGAAGGTGCCGGCCGGGCCGAGCACGGCCACGCGCTGCGGCGATTCCAGCGCCAGGCAGGCCGACATGATTTCGCGCCAGATGGCCGAAACGTGGGCGGCCTTCAAAGGGCCGGGGTTGGCTTGCTCGATTTTGTGGATGACCTGGGCCACGCGGTCGGGGCGGAAAAACGGCGTGCCCTCGCGCTTTTTCAGCTCGCCGACACGCTCGGCCACCAGGGCGCGCTGGTTCAGCAAGGTCAGCAGCTGGGTATCCAGGTTGTCAATCTGGACGCGCAGTGCGGCGAGTTCGGGGGACGCTTGGGGTTGGATGCTCATGGGTCTGAATGGGCGGGTCTGGCAGCTCGGAGGGCGCTGCCAACCACTAAGAATAGCTCAGGAATGTCTCCGGGTAAAAGATTTTGTGCGGCGCCTCAGGCCTGCTTTTCGAAACTTTGCATGTAATCGACCAGCGCTTGCACGCCTGCCAGCGGCATGGCGTTGTAAATACTGGCACGCATGCCGCCCACCGATTTGTGGCCCTTGAGCTGCAACAGGCCGCGCTCCTTGGCACCGTCCAAAAAGGCCTGGTTCAGCGATTCGTCCTTCAAAAAGAACGGCACGTTCATGCGCGAGCGGCAGTTGTGCGCCACGCGGTTCTCGTACAGCTGCGATCCATCAATGCTGCGGTAGAGCAGCTCGGCCTTGGCGATATTGCGGGCTTCCAGCGCGGCCACGCCGCTGAGCGCGCCTTCTTGCTGGCGCAAGATCCAGTCGAAGGTGAGGCCGGCAATGTAAATGCCCCAGGTGGGAGGCGTGTTGTACATCGACTTGTTGTCGGCCACCAAGCGGTAGTTGAAAGCGCTGGGGCAAACGGCCAGGGCGCGGTCGAGCAGATCGTCGCGCACCACCACCAAGGTCAGGCCGGCCGGGCCCAGGTTCTTTTGCGCGCCGCCAAAGGCCAGGCCCACACGGCTCCAATCCACGCTGCGCGAAGCCACGTGCGAAGAAAAATCGATCACCAGCGGCGCCTTGCTGCCCAGTGCGGCCAGATCGGGCAGTTGCTGAAACTCCACACCGTGAATGGTTTCGTTGCTGCAAATGTGCACGTACTGGGCGCTGTCGCGCAGCTTCCAATCTTTGGCTTCGGGAATCTGGGTAAAGCCCGAGCCCTCGGCAGACGCTGCCGCCGCTGCGTTGCAGAACTTGCCCGCTTCCTTGACCGACTTCTGGCTCCAGCTGCCGGTCACCACAAAATCAGCATCGCCGCCTTGCGACAGGTTCAGCGGCACGATGGCGTTCTCGGCCAGGCCGCCGCCTTGCATGAACAGAATGTGGAAATTCTGCGGCACGGCCAGCAGTTGGCGGAAATCGGCTTCAGCCTTCTCGGCGATGGAGATGAACTCCTTGCCGCGGTGGCTCATCTCCATCACGCTCATGCCGCTGCCGTGCCAGTTCAGCATCTCGGCGGCTGCGGTTTGCAGCACTTCTTCAGGGATGGCGGCCGGTCCGGCCGAGAAGTTATAAGGGCGTTGCATATCAGGCTCGGGGCGCCCGCATGGTGGGCGCAAGTAGCTATAAATAAAGGAGCAATTCAGCGCAGAAAAAGCCATGTCGCAACATGGCTTTTCTGGCGCTTTATTCGGCGGCTGGCGCTTCGCCGGTGTTGTTGTCGCCCTCGGCGCCTTCTGCACCTTCGGCGGCATCACCGTTCTCGTCGGCCTGCGCATCGTTTTCCACGATACGTTGCAGGCCGCTGAGCTTGGCGCCGTCGTCCAGGCTGATCAGGGTCACGCCTTGGGTGGCGCGGCCCATCTCGCGGATCTCGCTCACGCGGGTGCGCACCAGCACGCCGGTATCGGTGATCAGCATAATCTCGTCGTCTGCGCTCACCAAGGTGGCAGCCACCACCTTGCCGTTACGCTCGGATTGCTGGATGGCGATCATGCCCTTGGTGCCGCGGCCGTGGCGCGTGTACTCGCTGATCGAGGTGCGCTTGCCGTAACCGTTTTCGGTGGCGGTCAGCACGCTGTGCATGGTCTCGCGTGGCAGTTCGGCCAGCGCAGCTTCGGCTTCGCGGTCGGCAGTATCCAGTGCGGCACGGGCTTCGTCCACTTGCTGGCGGATGGCTTCGATCTCGCTGCTCGAAGCCTGGGCTTCGGTCAGCTCCTTCTCGCGCGCTTGCAGGCTCTCGAGCAGGTCCTTGGCCTTGCGGGCGTTCACCTCGGCCGGGTGCTGCTCGGCCACCAGCATGGCGATCAGGTTCTGGTTCTCTTCGATGTTCATGCCACGCACACCGCGGGCATTGCGGCCCATGGGGCGCACATCGTTTTCGTCAAAACGCACGGCCTTGCCGCCGTCGCTGAACAGCATCACATCGTGGCGGCTGGCCGTCAGCGCTGCGCCAATCAGCACGTCGCCATCGTCCAGGCCCACGGCGATAATGCCGGCCTTGCGCGGGTTGCTGAACTCGTCGAGCGAAGTCTTCTTGACCGTGCCCATCTTGGTGGCCATGAACACATAGTGGTCGGCCGGGAAGCTGCGGTACTCGCCCGTCAGCGGCAGCACCACGTTGATCTTCTCGTCGTCCTGCAGCGGGAACATGTTGACGATAGGGCGGCCGCGCGAACCGCGCGAGCCGGCCGGCACTTCCCAGACCTTGAGCCAGTACAGGCGGCCGCGGTTCGAGAAGCACAGCAAATAATCGTGCGTGTTGGCGATGAAGAGCTGGTCGATCCAGTCGTCCTCTTTGGTGGCGGTGGCTTGCTTGCCGCGGCCGCCACGCTTTTGCGAGCGGTACTCGGACAGCGGCTGGCTCTTGATATAGCCGGTATGCGACAGCGTCACCACCATGTCGGTCGGGGTGATCAGGTCTTCGGTCGACAGGTCTTGTGCGCTGTACTCAATAGTGGAGCGGCGTGCGCCCAGCTTGGTTTGGCCGAACTCGGTCTTCAAAGTCACCAGCTCTTCGCCGATGATGGTCGACACGCGCTCGGGCTTGGCCAGAATATCCAGCAGGTCTTCGATCAAGGCCATGATGTCCTTGTACTCGGCGACGATCTTGTCCTGCTCCAGGCCGGTCAGGCGTTGCAGACGCATCTGCAAAATCTCTTGCGCCTGGGTTTCGGACAGGCGGTACAGGCCGTCTTGCTGCATGCCGAAATCGACTTCGAGGCCCTCGGGGCGGTAATCGTCAGCGTTCACCACGCCGCCGTCGGCGCGGGTGCGGGTGAGCATCTCGCGCACCAGCTTGCTGTCCCAGCTCTTGGCCATCAGCTCGGCCTTGGCCACGGGTGGCGTAGGCGCGTTGCGGATGATGGCGATGAAATCGTCAATATTGGCCAGAGCCACGGCCAGGCCTTCCAGCACGTGGCCACGGTCGCGTGCCTTGCGCAGCTCGAACACGGTGCGGCGGGTCACCACCTCGCGGCGGTGCTCCAGGAACACCTGCACCAGATCGCGCAGATTGCACAGCTTGGGCTGGCCATTGACCAGGGCCACCATGTTCATGCCAAAGGTGTCTTGCAGCTGCGTCTGCTTGTACAGATTGTTCAGCACCACCTCGGGCACTTCGCCGCGCTTGAGCTCGATCACCAGGCGCATGCCGGACTTGTCGGACTCGTCCTGGATATGGCTGATGCCCTCGATCTTCTTCTCGTGCACCAGCTCGGCCATGCGCTCTTGCAGCGTCTTCTTGTTCACCTGGTAGGGCAGCTCGTCGACGATGATCGACTGGCGCTGGCCCTTGTCGATATCTTCAAAGTGCACCTTGGCGCGCATCACCACCTTGCCGCGGCCAGTGCGATAGCCCTCTTTGACGCCGTTGATGCCATAAATAATGCCGGCGGTCGGGAAGTCAGGCGCGGGAATGATCTCCATCAGATCATCCACCGTGGCGTCGCTGTGGTGCAGCAAATGCAGGCAGGCATCCACCACTTCATTCAGGTTGTGCGGCGGAATATTGGTAGCCATACCCACTGCAATACCGGCCGAGCCGTTGACCAGCAGGTTGGGCAGGCGCGTAGGCAGCACCAGCGGCTCTTGCTCGGAGCCGTCGTAGTTGGGGCCGAAATCGACCGTCTCTTTGTCAATATCGGCCAGCATCTCGTGGGCGATCTTGGACAGGCGGATTTCGGTATAACGCATGGCCGCAGCGCTGTCGCCGTCGACCGAGCCAAAGTTGCCCTGGCCGTCGACCAGCATGTGGCGCAGCGAAAAATCTTGCGCCATACGCACAATGGTGTCGTACACCGCAATGTCGCCGTGCGGGTGGTACTTACCAATCACATCACCAACGATACGGGCACTCTTCTTATAAGGGCGGTTCCAATCGTTGTTGAGTTCATGCATCGCAAACAGAACCCGGCGGTGCACAGGCTTCATGCCATCGCGAGCATCTGGCAGAGCCCGGCCGACGATCACGCTCATGGCGTAATCGAGGTAGCTGCGGCGCATTTCCTCTTCCAGGCTGATCGGCAATGTTTCTTTAGCAAACTGGGTCATAGGTCCTGACGTGATAGACGAAGTACAGCAAGCATTTTAGGCGCAAGGCGATGTTGCATGCTGGCAACATTCTAGGCCCAATGCGCTTTTGTCTTACCCCTGGTGCTACAGATAACTATGGCGATTAGGGCCGCCTATGGCACAATAAGTAAGAACGTTTTTGGTGATGGTCACTGACGACGTCTTGATTCGCAGCGCGGCTGCGGCTTTTTCCCCAAGAGGAGAACCATGAAGAAACTGAACAAAGTGGCGATGTTGTTTGCCTCTGCAGCGCTTGCAACCGCCGCTGGAGCACAAATTAAGGCTGCTGATGGCGGCAAGGTAGTGGACAACTGGCAAAACGGCACCGGCGAGCTGGTCTGGAAGAACGGTACCAACGAACTGTGCTGGCGCGATGCCAACTGGACGCCTGCAACCGCTGCTGAAGGTTGCGACGGCGCTCTGGCTGCCAAGGCTGCTGAAGCTCCTGCTCCTGTGGCACCTTCCACCGCTGCTCCTACGCCTGCTGCTCCTGTGGCTCCTGCAGCTACCGTGCAAAAGGTTACCTACGCTGCTGACGCATTCTTCGACTTCGACAAGTCGGTGCTGAAGCCAGAAGGCAAGGCTAAGCTGGACGATCTGGCTGGCAAGGTCCAAGGTATCAACCTGGAAGTCATCATCGCCGTGGGTCACACCGACTCCGTGGGTACCGATGCTTACAACCAGAAGCTGTCGGTGCGTCGCGCTGAAGCTGTGAAGGCTTACCTGGTGTCCAAGGGCATCGACAAGAGCCGCGTGTACACCGAAGGTAAGGGCGAAAAGCAACCCGTGGCAGACAACAAGACTGCTGCTGGCCGCGCCAAGAACCGTCGCGTGGAAATCGAAGTGGTCGGCACCAAGAAGTAATTCTTCTGCCCTCACACAAAAAAGCCCCAGCAATGGGGCTTTTTTTATGCCTGCGTGCGCCGGCAGATCGTGGACAATCAAGCCCATGAACCAGACAGTGAACGCCGATCCGGCCGAATTGGCCAAGTTTTCCGAACTCGCCATGCGTTGGTGGGACCCGGAGAGTGAATTCAAACCCCTGCACCAGATCAACCCGCTGCGCCTGGAGTGGATCAATGCCATCAGCCCATTGGCAGGCCAAACGGTGCTGGACGTCGGTTGTGGCGGCGGCATCTTGACCGATTCCATGGCTCGCAAAGGTGCCACGGCCACCGGTATCGACCTTGCAACCAAAGCCCTGCGCGTTGCGCAACTGCACGCGCTAGAGGCGCAAACGCCCAACATTACCTACAAAGAAATCGCTGTAGAGACGCTGGCGCTGCTGCAACCCGAGTGCTTTGACACCGTCACCTGCATGGAAATGCTGGAGCACGTGCCCGATCCGGCATCGGTCGTCAAAGCCTGCTACGACCTGGTCAAACCCGGCGGCTGGGTCTTCTTCTCCACCATCAACCGCAACGCCAAAGCCTTTGGCCTGGCCATTGTGGGTGCTGAATATGTACTGCGCATGTTGCCCAAAGGCACGCACGAATACGCCAAGTTCATCCGCCCCGCCGAGCTGGCCAGCTACTGCCGCGCCGCCGGCCTGGTGGTAGAGCACAGCAAAGGCCTGCAGTTCAACCCGCTCACGCAGCGCTACTGGTTGGACGAAGACACCAGCGTCAACTACATGATCGCCACGCGAAAGCCTGCCTGATGCCCATCGCCCAGCTGAAACACCCCATTCGCGCCATCTTGTTCGATCTGGATGGCACCCTGATCGACAGCGCCCCCGATCTGGGCGCCGCAGCAGACCAAATGCGCGTCAGCCGTGGCATGCCCTCGCTGCCCATGGCTGATTACCGGCCCCATGCTGGCTCTGGCGCGCGCGGCATGCTGCGCGTAGCCTTTGGCATGAGCCCGGAAGACGCCCAATTTGCCGATATGCGCGAAGAATTCTTCCAAAACTACGAACGCCGCATGACGCAAGACACCGAAATCTTTGACGGCGTCGAAGAAATGTTGACGAACATTGTTGCGCGCCAGCTGCAGTGGGGCGTTGTAACCAACAAATCCAAGCGCTTTACCGAGCCGCTATCGCGCCAAATGGCCTTGTTTGCCAGCGCTGGCGCTGTTGTCAGTGGCGACACCACGCCGCATGCCAAGCCGCACCCCGAACCTTTGTTTGAGGCCGCACGCCGCATTGGCATTGCGCCCGAGCACTGTGTGTATGTGGGTGATGACGAGCGCGACATCATCGCTGGCAAAGCCGCAGGCATGTACACCGTGGCTGCCGTCTATGGTTACCTGGGCGAAAAGCAGTCGGTTGAGCACTGGCAGGCCGACGATGTCATCGAATCTCCTCGCGAGCTCTTGAAACGCCTGAAACTGGCCTAAAATATCATGCATGGGGCTGTCCTGGTTTCGACGTGGGTTCGGGATCGGTGTGGTGCATGTCGAGCTTGAGTGACGCTCGTAAATCTCCATTCAAAAAACTAACTGCAAACGACGAACGTTTCGCACTCGCCGCTTAAATCCGGTGAGCCTTGCAACAGCACGTTGATGGGCTGGGCAAGGGGGTAGCAATACCTCCAGGCTGCAAGGGAATTTACATCAGCTGGCCGCTTACCGGGTACCTTGGTAAGGGGCGAGATCTAAGGGTACTGGCTTGCTGCAGAGCGTGTGTCTGTGCGCTGCAGCAGGTGAGATCCAAACCAGAACACTAAACATGTAGATCTGCTCGACGAAGGCTGACGGACGCGGGTTCAATTCCCGCCAGCTCCACCATATTTATAAGCTGTTGTTTCTAAAGGGATTTTTAGGGTACTGTTACAGAAACACTGCGGGGAGACACCAGGGGGCACACTCGGAGCCCTCGAATGCTGTCCTCGTCGTACCTTCAAAAATCCCGCAACGGCGTCTATTTCGCGCGGTTTGTCATACCCGCGCCCCAAAGAAGTCCTACCGAGAGTAGGGACTTCAAGCTATCCACCGGCACCAAAGACCCACGCCATGCCAAGAGCACGGCGCGCTATCTGCGTGTCTTGTTCGATAGCTACTTGATGGAAAATGCAACGGTCACGCGCACCAGCGCGATTGCATACCTTCAAGCACGCATGAAAAAGCCAACAACACCGCCCATGCCCTTCGGCGTGAAGATAAAAGGGCAGGGTTTTGATATCGAGTTGACCGACCTTGGCCCGGAGGATGTGGGCAACATGGATGAGTTGATTGAGGGCGTCATGAATGGCGTGGCTCGTACGTCTCTGTCAACAGTGGCTCTTTGGGATAGACCTGCCGAGCCTGCACCCGCACCCCCACCAGTCCAAGAAGTTCATGCCCCTACTATCAACGAGCCAGGACGCCTATCACCCGCTGCGTCAAAGACCGTTGGGCGACTGGTCAAAGAATATTTGAAGTACGAGGAAGAGCGGGCGACCGAGAAGGAGATCGGCGTCAAGAAGGTTCCCCAAGTTCGTACACGCCTCAAACCCTTCATTGACCGTTTCAGCGCCCGGCATGTGGGCACCCTCACGCCCTTGGATTTGGAGCAGTACCGGAAAGACCTTGCGTACTACCCCAAGAACATCGACAAGTTGCCCGCTGCTGCCGGGCATCCTTTCGATACGCTCATCAAACGGGTACGCGCCAAGACCCTGTTGGGGCGAGATGGCCAACCAGCCCAAACCATCACGCAAAACACCTTGGATGGTTATTTGACGGTGGCGGCAAACTTCCTTGAGTTCTGCAAGCGTCAATACGCGGTCAACCCCTCATTGCTGGATGGCTTCAAGGTCAAAACGACCCAAGCCCGAAAGGGCGTCACGCGCCGCGCCTTCAATCAAAACGAGCTTCAACAAATATTTGGCTCAGACTATTACCGTGACGGCTTATACAACCGAAGCTATCAATATTGGATTATCCATCTGGCCGCATTCACGGGTGCCCGAGTCAATGAGCTGTCACAACTGACGACCAGTGACATCAAGCAAGATGATGAAGGGCTATGGTATTTCAATATCACCGCAACGGAAGATGATGGAAAAACGGTCAAGAACGAAGAGAGCCGCAGAATTATCCCAGTCCATCAGAAACTGATTGAACTGGGTTTTATTGAATACGTGGAAGCTAAAAGGGCGGAGGTTGAAGAAGCTGGGAATCCTATCAACCTTTTCGACCTGAATAAGGCGAAGGCCGATGGCTATGGTAAGGCTGCCAGTCAGTGGTTCAACACAAAATATCTTCGAGATTATTTGAAGGTCGATGATAAGAATGTGGTGTTCCATTCCTTCCGCCATCGCTTCATCAGTTCTCTGGCCCAAGCCATCTTGGACGCCTCTGGTTTATCGGAAGAGACGGCCAATAAAGAGCGAATCCCCGAGGCTTTGATTCTCCGTCGTCTGGCGGGTCATTCTGTGGCGCATTCAATGACCGCAGGCCGAGGACAATTTGACGTTCACACCGACACCTATACCGGAGCGTTTTCTATCAAGAGCATGAAGCGGGTAATTGATAGGTTGGACTATCCGGGGGTGGAATTCTATCCGTATCAGATGCCCGATGATGGTGTGAAGAAGCGGATGAAATCCTAAGAAAAATTAGACATTGAAAGTTGCATTTGGTTGAAAAGATATTTTGATTTGAATATACTGTGTTGAGTAGGAGTTCAACACATGCGGATAATCAATACTTTTTTAGCTTTCTGTCAAAAACGTATTTCTCTGATAAAGGAAATTCTCGTGACAAAGGTAACGTTGGACGACGGTGGTAGTGGATTTTCTTTTGATCTTTCAAAGTTAACTGCTGTTGGTGTGGAGGGCGCTAATCTTGTTCTTTTTGTTGAAGGAATTGGCAAAATTCGATTGCCTATGACTTCAAGGAATTTTCAATTCTTCATTCAGCAGATGGGGGTTTATTCGAGTTTGGCCACCGCCGCTCTTCTGGGAGATGGCCCCGCTGTCCCTTCTTCTCGCTAGTTTTCAATCCTGACGGATTGGGTAGAAATACTGGCATCTTCAAAAGCCCTTGGCTTGTCTTTCTGACCCATCGCCCACGCCTGCTTTAATACCTCATATGCCCTTGGGTCGGTCGCCGCTAATTTGAGCAGCGCACCGCCAAGGGCATATTTTCTGGCGTCAGAATTTTTTCTCGCAGTCTCAGACACCTTGGCGATAATTGCAGCTTTCTCCGCTTCGAGTTGGCTTAGTTTCTTTTTCATGGCATTTATACTTGTCATGCTATATTTCTCCTTTTGCTCCGTTAAATTAACATTTTCTTTTTGATTCTGCTAATATATATATGGTGACTGAGCAGAATATATTATTTAGACATACCCCCATAAAAGCCCCCTGCAAGGGCTCACCTATGCATTTCCTGCGGAAATGCGTTCGCCAAGGGCTGCGCCCCTGGACCCCAGCGCGTCGCGCCCTTTTTGGGAGGGGTTATGTCTAATCTTGCCACTTGGTTTAATCCCTCTCTCCAAGTCATGCAGCGGTCTAAGGGGCGCAGTGCTGTCGCTGCTGCTGCTTATCGTTCCTGCACCTTCTTGCATGACGAGAGGGTAGATATACAGCATGACTACCGTAAAAAAGGCGGTCATGTTTCCACCGAGCTATTTGGCGTGGAAGGTCTCAAACTAGGGATGGAGGATATTGGCACGCTATGGAATGCCGCCGAGAAGGCAGAGAATCGGAAAAACTCAGCAGTCGCACGCGAACTAATGGTTCCTCTGCCTCACGAATGGACAGATGAACAGCGCCTTTTGTGTGTTCGTGGTTTATCTGAAATGCTGGTATCTCGCTATGGTGTGGCCGTAATGGCATCTATCCATAGACCTTCTGAGGGAGATAACGACCACGTGCATATCATGTTCACGACAAGAGAGGTAGATTCCCAAATGAATTTTGGGAAGAAGACCCGCATTCTGGATGATATGAAAACTGGCGAAGTCTCAAAACTCCGGGAAGAAGTTTGCCGGGTCGTGAATGAGCATGCCAAGGCCAACGGTTCAGACTGGTATGTCTACGCAGGGAAGTTTTCAGACGTTGATGCCTCTCATATTCCAACCAAGCATATCCCCATAAACTCCACTCAGGAATTTAGAGGGTTGATGGAAGTTGAGAACAAGGAAATTATTGAAGCCCGCGCCGAGTTAAAGCGAATAATGACTGAATCGCAACAGGTGACCAGTCAATTAAATTTGGCTTTGGAGGCAATCGCTACCGAAGCGAAAAAAGAACCCATAGCGCCAATCATTGAACCCGTAGTTCCATCGACCGAAGTTATCAATGGTGTGCCTGACTGGGTGGCAACTTCGTCCCCATTCTCTGAACCTACCCCTCAAAAGCCAACCCCTAAAAAAATACAAGATGTGAAGGCTGATGCCAGCCCTTCACCGCTATTCATCTCGCTAGATTACAGACATGCTTATCAAGAGGTGAGGAAAGCATATACCAAGCGTAACGAGGTAAGGGATATTGCGAGAGCTTGGATTGAAGAACTGAAAGAACTTGAAGATGACCCGCCAAGTCCTGGCGCTCGTATTTTTGCGAAGGTAGTGAAAGGACTTGGGCTTAGAGACACTGTAAGTATCTATGAAGAAAAAATCGCCAAGGCGCACGAGCAATTAGCAAAGTGCAAAAAACACGATGAGCGTTTGACGGGAATCATCAATGACCCGGAACGCAAGAGAAAATATCTTGAGTGGCAGCAATGGCCGGAGCACCGGATGAGGGTGGAGGAATACGAGGCGACATTACCGGATGCTCCCCGTAGGAGTCAAAAGCCTTTGGCAAGTAATTTGAAGAATCCATCTACTGGTTCACCTCAACCCGTGCTAATTATTCCTGAACCTTGGAGGTGACCAGCATGTGCTGATTGGATAGATGAAGTATTTTCTTGAGATATCAAATGGAATATTGACGGAATTTTTGTGAAATGTTATAATAATAAAGAATTTTTCTCTATATAAAATGCCTAAGTATGTCCCAGCTTACTGATAAATATTTTGATGTAAAAAAAGCAGGCCAGTTGGTCTATTACTTTCTGAGCAAAGCTGGTGAGCGAAAAGGTAATATAACCAAGCTTCGATTGGCTAAATGGCTGTATCTTGCGGAGAGAAATTCGTATAAGGAGTTCGGTGAGCCAATGATAGGAGATAGGCTTGCTGCAATGAGGCATGGTCCAGCAACTTCAGAGTTGGTTGCTATCATTGAAGGTAAGAGCCGAAAATTCGATGCGAATATTTACAAGGACATAATTTCTGTTGTCCGAGAGAATGGGCATCAATATGTGAAGTTGGTGCCGGAGTGCCCGTATAAGTCTATCGATGACTTGGATAGGTTTAGTGAGGCAGAGATAGAATTGCTTAACTCTATATGGAATGAGTATGGGCGGTGGTCTGCTGTAAGGCTTGAAAAGCATTTGCATGATACAAAATTCTTTCCTGAATGGAATTGGAAAGAAGGTGATGGAACAAATTGGATTGATATCGAGACTATTTTACGTGTTGTAGGGTTTTCTCAAGATGATATCGGGCCAATGGTTGATAATATATTGGCATTCAGCTTGGCGGATAATGATAATTTTTCAATCCAATGAGTTCCCTGCCAATAGCTGCAAGTGTGCCGGTGGTTGTGGCCGGTGCAACAATGCTCATCCCCAGTGGGGGTAAAAATCATCTATTCGTGGTTGTTTACAATCCAAGGGTTGTAAATGGTGTTCAAAAAGTCCTACTTGTTCCGTTTGAAACAATAATTCCTAAATGTGATAACTCATGCTTAATAAGCGCAGGAGAGCATCCATTTATTAATCATTCATCTTATATGGGTTATCCCCATGCTAGGAGTGAGCTGCTAAATCATGTTGTTCAGTGTTTGAGCAATGGGAGTTATGGGGCAAGTTACCCTCCTGTCTCTAATGGACTTCTCGCAAGAATTCAATCAGGATACTCTTCGACTAAGAGGGTGCCGCGCTTTATTAAAAGTGATTGGCCATAGTTTTTGACTATATAATATTTGAATGGGCCGCCTTTGGGTGGCTTTTTTATTTGCAAAATTTCGCTTTTGAGGGATTTTTTTGATGGAGGTGTGGTGTTAAATATATTTGACAGAAACTTGATGTTGCATTCTTAGGGGGAGTAGGAGTGTTCCGGTAAAGGTATTGCCTTGGGAAGAATAGGAGTACTCCGACAAAAGTATCACCCTGATATCAATTGTTTGTTTTGATGGCGTTCTTGATTAGCTTAAAAAGTTTTGCTATTTTGGTTAAACAAGGATTTGAACTATGAAAAATGCAACTAAACGCCGTAAGCAAGCGATGCGAGAAGCAACCTCTAATGTGGCCTTTAATATCAAATTGGCAAAAATTCAACAGGAGTTGGATGAGGAAAATATGAAGGAAATGGATAGGATGGCCGATGCTTTGGGGATTGAAAGCTGCTCAGACTATGTGAATAGAAAAATGGAAGAAGATAGGCGCAATGGTTTATGTGCCTGTCATAGAAAGAATTAAAAAAGGCCGGTTTATACCGGCCTTTTGCTTTTAACTTGCTTTTTGTTTGATGAATTGTTATCTTGATTGGGCAAAGAAAAAGCCCCGCATAGGGCGGAGCTTTTATATCGCATCTCATTCAGACCGGGCTGCGATATCGGACACATAATCATGATACTAATTAATCATCCATTGTCAAGTAAACAGGTCGGCATGAAAGCCGACAATGTCAAATAAGCATTCAGCAACGCTTAAAAGCCCAAATCGGGAATACATACGTGTAACCATGGCATCACGCCTTATGGCGGGCTTTTACGACCAAAACAAGCGCAACCTTAAAGGTTCATCCGTTATAGGCTGTGGAAGATGGAAAGCCTACGGACGTGATTCGACCACCGCAGAGATACAGGTTGACCAGGATGGAGCCCGGTTTGATGGCCATTTCATATGCGGGAATGTGTGGACTTGTGACCGTTGCGCCCGTGCTCGTGTATCTCAATCACGTTCATGGATACGTGCGGCCTTTATTCCATCCCTAGAATTGCATCAATTAAGCGCCGCCATGATGACTTTTACTATGGCGCACACTTACCATGGTGATTGGAAAGAGTCAATCGACAAGTTGCACGACGCCTATAAGCTATTCGACAAAAACATGTCTAGGCACTATAAGGCCATCGGTAGTATGGGAAAACTCAAAAGCTTAGAAGCCCCCGTAGGAAAAAATGGTATTCATGGTCACTTCCATATACTTTTAACCTATGGAGCAGACATAGATATGTCAGCCTTTGAGGCGACGGCCCGTAAAGAATGGAATAAAGCGGTTAAAAAGGTGGGTGGTCAATGTAATGAGCACGGCTTTGACATCAAATTAAACGCGGCGGCAGACTATTTGGCAAAGCACGACCTAGCGCATGAAATTTCCAGCCACGACACTAAGGCAGCTAGGGAAAAAGGTTCATCCCTATCGCAGCTATTAGACCGGGCAGCACGGGGCGATAAAAAATCATCCGCCGAATGGCTCAGAGCTATTGAAGCCCTGCAAGGCCGTAGGCGCTTCCATGCTGGTGATATCGCCTCTAAGTTGGGCATTCCAACATGTTCGGAATGGGAGGACGAAGAGCATCAAACCGAGCTTATGGAGCATAACGCCAACGCCCCAGAGCCCGTAAAAATCACTTATCCGCTACGTGACCACCTAAGAGCAACCGCTATTGACCATCCAAGGTTTGGATTGGCGCTTATATTGCGTGCGGCAAGGGGCGGAGACGCTGAGAAGGTATGGTCTATCGTCAAGAAGCTTTGCGATGAGTATGACGCATTTAGGCGAGCACAAGCCATAACGCCTGAGCAACAGATAGAAGAAAGGCTATTTGCTGAGGTGGGGAAAGATTTGAACTTTGACTAGGCCAATTGCGGAATTGAACCCGCGTCCGCAGTTTGGCACCCGCACAGGCGATTGACAGGGGGGACACCAAGGGCGACACTTTGGGGGCACACTGCCAACCTCCCTTGGAAATCTCAAACGTAGTGGAGTTTTGTTGCAGCGCTCTAACTTGCTGAAAACAAACAGCTTTTTGGTAGGGGAGACACTCTCAAAGTGTCAAAATCTGGCTCCCGCCAGCTCCACCATTACACTGTCCTAAGGCGTTCATTGAAGTCCAATGAACGCCTTTTTTCTTTGTTAAATCAATCACTTGCAGTCCTATTTGGTCCAATGACGTCCCATGGAAGCCAAGTGTTGACCGGGGAACGTATCGGGGAACAAATCCCTGTAAAGTGTGCGTAACGGGGGCTGTTCCCCGGTTTGCCTGTTCCCCACCTGGAGACTTGGACATGTTGACCGACAAGCAATGCAAAAACGCCATCTGCCCACCCGATAAGAAGCGAGCGCGCTTCACTGACTCGCTTGGTCTGTACCTGGAGGTCAGCCCATCTGGTTCCAAGCGGTGGTTCTGGAAAACGTACTTTGATGGCAAAGAGGGGCGAATGGCGCTCGGAAGCTATCCCACTCAAAGCTTGGCCGATGCGCGCAAGGCTCGCGATATCGCCAAGTTGAAGAAGGCGGATGGCGTTGATCCCGTTCAAGAACGTAAGCTTGAGAAGCTGAAGGGCTCCAGAAGTGGCGGAGACACCTTTCAGGCCATTGCGCTCGAATGGCATGGCCGACAGGTTGATCAATGGAGCGACACCCATGCAGGTCGCACCAAGCGCCAATTGGAGCGTGATCTATTCCCTTGGATTGGTGACCGGCAAATGACCAGCATTGAGCCAATGGAGTTGCTGGCGACACTTCAAAAAATTGAAGAGCGTGGCGCCATGGAGACGGCAGATCGGGCCTTGATGCTGTGCCGTCAGATTTGGCGCTACTGGTTGCCCACGGCGGGGAACACTCAGCGTGATATCACCGTTGGGTTGAAGAACCGACTGACGCCGTACCGGGGAACAAACTTCCCAGCCATTGTTGAGCCAAAGCGGTTTGGCGAATTGCTGCGGGCAATGCATGTCTACAAAGGCAGTCACACCGTACGAACTGCGCTTTTGCTGGCACCTTTGCTGTATCAACGGCCTGGAAATTTGCGTGCTATGGAATGGGCTGAGGTGGACCTCGATGCCGCTCTTTGGACAATCCCTAGTATGAAAATGAAGCGCACAAAGACCGAAAAAGAGCAGGGTGAGCCGCATGCGGTTCCATTGCCAACACAGGCCGTAGAGCTGTTGCGAAACCTGCAAGCGTTGACGGGACGTGGCACCTACGTTTTCCCAGGACAGCGTGATCATGAAAGGCCGATGTCCGATAACTCGGTTCGCAGCGCGCTGTATTCACTAGGGTTTGGAACGGAGCAGTCATGGCATGGCTTTCGAGCCAGCGCCAGGACAATGCTGGTTGATCAGCTGGATCTCGATCCTTTGGCTATTGAAGCCAATCTGGCGCACGCGGTCAAAGACTCCAACGGGCGCAGCTATAACCGGACTCAGTATCTGAAAAAGCGGTACGACCAAGTGCAGATGTGGGCAAATTACCTTGACCGGCTGCGTTTGGGCGCGGAGGTTGTTCCTTTGGTGCGACAGGCGTGATTCTCTGGCGAACGAACTGTGAACGCGGATAGCTGAGTTGGATAGCGTGCCGCAGGCGAATTGACCGGTATGCAGCGGTTGCTGTCAGTCGTTGCTGCGAGATCAACTGACGCTGACTGCCACAAAGCGGCCGTTCCAGGCTGGCTTGAGCAGACGGACCATGCGCGCCTCTTTATGATGACCACCACACCACCAAACTAAGGCTTACGTCAATACGGGAGAAGACATGAAGGTTGTCCGGCTGACCATCTCGAACTTTCGCGGCATCAAGTCGGTGGAGCTCCTGTTCGACGGACACACCCTGATGGTGGGCTCCAACAATGTCGGCAAGAGCACGCTCTGCGAAGCCCTCGACCTGGTCTTGGGCCCCGACCGGCTCAACCGCTTCCCTCCGGTCGATGAGTTCGACTTCTACAACGCTGAATACCTGGCCCCCGCCACCGAAGAAGGCGCGGAGCAGGCGCCGATTCCGCTTCGGATCGAGGCCGTCCTCATCGAGCCCGGCGCCGAGATCGGAGCCAAGTGCGGCGGCAACATCGAGTTCTGGCATGTGGCCGAGCAAAGGCTGCTCGGGCCGGGAGAAGCCGACGCCGCCAATCCGCCTGATGCCGTGCCCTGCCTACGGATCGAGACCATCGGCCAATACAACCCCGAGGAAGACGAGTTCGAGGCCCGGACCTACTTCTCGCACAGCCCCGATGCCCCTCCCGGCGAGCTGACCAAGGTCCCCAAGGGGATCAAGAGGCTGTTTGGTTTCCTCTACCTGCGCGCGCTTCGGACCGGCTCGCGGGCGCTGAGCTTGGAGCGCGGGTCGCTTCTCGACATCATCCTGCGGACCAAGGGCGTGCGCACCAGCCTGTGGGAGAAGACCATCGAGCGCCTGCGCGGCCTCGACATCGAAGCCGACGCGACCGAGATCGCGCCGGTTCTGCGATCCGTGGAGAGGCGGCTGGCCCGCTACATCGCATTGGAGTCGCCCGGCAACGCCACCAAGCTGCATGTTTCGGAGCTCACGCGTGAGCATCTGCGCAAGACGATGACGTTCTTCTTGGCGCTGTCGGCGGACCAAGGACACGTCCCATTCCCCCACGCCGGCACGGGCACCATCAACACGCTGGTGCTCGCGCTGCTCTCCTTCATCGCCGACCTCAAGCCCGACACGGTCATCTTCGCCATGGAGGAGCCCGAGATCGCGGTGCCGCCGCACACCCAGCGACGCATCGCCCAATACCTGCTGACCAAGACGACGCAGGCCTTCGTGACCTCCCACTCGCCATTCGTGATCGAGAAGTTCGAGCCATCCAAGACACTGCTGCTGGCTCGCAATGCCGGCGTGGTCACGGCGCGAAAGGTCTCCGACGCCACCGGCCTCAAAGACAACGACTACAAGCGCTTCTCTCGCTCCGGCCTGTCTGAATGCATGCTGGGACGAGCAGCCATCGTCGTCGAAGGCGTTACCGAGTTGCATGCGATGCCCGTCGTCGCGCGGCGCATGGAGGAGAGCGATCCCAACTTGCAGCCGCTGGACATCGCGGGTGTGGCCTTCTTCGACGCTGATGGTGAGTCGAACATGCCCAAGTTCGGAAAGTTCTTCAAGACGCTGGGGTTACGCACCTTCGCCTTCTACGACCTTGACTACAAAAAGAAGCGCAAGGCCGAGCAGGCGCAGGCTCTGGCGGACAACTTCGAAATCAATGTCGAGCACGCCTACAAGGGCTTCGAAGACCTCGTCGTTGCGGAGGTGCCCGTGGATCGGCTGTGGTCCTTCCTGTCGGGCCTAAAAGCCAATGATGAGAACGGCAACGTCGCCATCCCCGATGCGCGCCCGAACGACGACGCGGTCAAGGCCATCGCCAAAGAAGCCCTCGGCGGCAACAAGGGCGCCGGCTGGTCGGCGCGCCTGTTCGAAGAGTGCGAGCTCCACGAGCTGCCGGCCACGGTGACGAAGTTTCTGTCGTCAGTGTTCGCACTGTTCCCACCTCCACCCCCGATCGAAGACGGCGATGGAGCAGCACCCGAACCGGCCGCCGCTGCTGCCGCTCCATGAACGAGCCTTGCAAGCTGCGCGAAAGCGTCATGGCTTGCGAGGGCCATGCCTTGGTCATCGGCGGCCCCGGCAGCGGCAAGACGACGCTCGCGCTGCGCAAGGCGGTCAAGCGGATTCGCGACGGCATGCTTCCGGGTCAGTCGGCCTTGTTCCTGAGCTTCTCGCGGGCGGCAGTGGCGCGCATCTTGGATGCCGCCAAGCTCGAGTCCACCAAAGCCGAACAGGAGCAGCTCTCCATCCAGACGTTCCATTCGTTCTTCTGGGACATCCTCAAAGCCCACGCCTACCTGCTTGGGGCACCGCATAGGCTCTCGATCTTGCTGCCACACGACGAGAAGGCCCTGTCGGGCGGCCTCGGCGACGAAGACGAAGGCTGGGACGAGTGGCTCGTCGAGCGTGAGCGGCTGTTTCGCGAAGAGGGGCGGATCGCGTTCGACCTGTTCGCGCCCAATGCGACAGCTCTGTTGGCTCGCAGCTCGCATCTTTTGGCGTCGATCGCCCATCGGCATCCCATCATCATCGTGGACGAGGCCCAGGACACCGGCCAGTACGCGTGGCAGTGCATCCAGATGCTCGCACCACACACGCAGGTGCTGTGCCTGGCAGACCTCGAACAGCAAATCTTCGACTACCTGCCAGGCGTCGGCCCGGAGCGCGTGATCGCCATCCGGGAGGCGTTGAAGCCGCACGAGATCGACCTTGGGACGCAGAACCACCGCAGCCCGGACTCCGAAATCTTGGCGTTCGGCAATGACATCCTGACGGCCAAGCCACGCGGCGCGCCCTACAAGGGCGTATCCGCCCTTGCCTACCGCCCCGAGAAGCCACCGCCGAACTGGAATCATCTGCTGCGCCGAGCCCTCGGGGAGCTCTTGAAATCAATTCGGGCTCAGAGCGACAAGAAGGTGGAGACGATCGCGATACTGGTCACCAACAACCGCAGTGCGTTGAAGATGTCCAACGCCCTCAACGCGTTGGGGGCCAATGTCGGGAAGCCGGTTCGGCACAAGCTGCTGTTCGACGAGGCCGAAGCGCTGCTGTCAGCCCGTTTCGCGGCCTTTCTGCTGGAACCCAAGGACCTCGCCAAACTGGAGGCCGATGTCGCCACCAGCATGGAAATGATCGCCGCCGCGAGGCGCGCGACGGGACAGGGCCGGAAGGAAGTCGCCAAACTCTTGGAGCAGGCCAACAAAATCAAGGGTGGCAAGGCCCTGAACATCAACATCGCCAACGCCCTGCGCGGCCTGATCTCAGGCTTGGCAGTCAACGATTTCAGCGGCGATCCCGCCGAGGACTGGCTCACCGTCAAACATGAGCTGCGGGCGACCAATCAAGACGAACTCACGCGGGTCGCTGCGCAGTTAGACTTCTTGGTGGCGTTCCGTCGGGGACATCGCATCTCGGCTGCCCTCTCTGATGAATGGCTTCGCGACGGCGCCTACACCAATGCCCGCACCGCCCTCGACCTGGCTCTCGCACAGGAGCAAATCCTCGACGGCGTGGAGCCGCCGATGGGCTTGCAAGTCATGAATTTCCACAAGGCCAAGGGCAAGCAGTTCGACGGAGTCATCCTCGTCCGCGAAGCTCGTCGGACCGGCCCCGCCGTCGAATCATCTTTCGTTTGGCGAGGCGACACCGCTCTGTATCCCAAAAGCCGACGTGTGCTTCGAGTCGGCATCACGCGAGCAAAAGTCCACACGCTCATCCTCGATCCGCTTTGGCCCCAATGTCCCCTGCTCAAGGGGCACAAGCTCTAAGGAAAACTCCTCGTCAGTCGGACTGGCGCGTGGCGTTATGACGTAGGACGATTGGCGACGGAGTTCTGCACGAAGACCAAGGTCATTCCCTCTTGAGCCGACCGGGCTGGTTACAGATTCCGACTGAGAGTTGTCGTTGACGAGGGGAATCGCTTCGCACGAGAAAGGTCAATGACAGGTTCCGGCAGCCGCTGACATTTGCTTTAGAACGGCGAACGACCGTGCCCAGCCTGAAGTGACCTCTGCCGTCCCCGGGTCGCCTTTGCAGCGGTTGCTGCCAGCCTCCGTCGAGGCTCGAAGGAACGCTTCGTTCCTGATTGCGGCCATTCGTCTGCGCTGCGGAACTGGCGACAGGTATCAAAGATGCGCTCGACTTCTTTTGTGATCACGCTAAGCGGCTCCAAGCTAGACCAATTGCGCGCAACTCGTGTTTGTAATACTGACCGCAGCGGTCGCCTGCCTGGCTGAGCGCAAGGGTTGGACATGCTCCACTAGTTTGATTTGAAGCCTCTGTATGGTCAAGGTGAAGAGATAGAACCCGGGATCTCGGCATTGCTGAGGTTCTGGGAGGTAAGTGATCCCGCTCTTCAATTGCTCGCTATACCTATAAAACTTCCAAAAGACGGCCTTGCGTGCGATTTTGTATTCACGACTTAGCGCATGCGCACATGACAGCTGACTTTGGCCGACGGCGGGGTTTCGGTTTATCGCGTAGTTTGATTTTTCCCAGATTGAATTTCGATGTTCCCGTTTTGGGAATGTGGTAGAGTTCTTGCCATGAAGCTCGTTGGAAAAAACGCTCTTGCAGACTTTGAGGCACCTGTACTCGCGAAGCGCCGACTGACGCTGTGGTGCAAGGAAGTCAGCGCAGCGAAGTGGCGCGACCAGAAGGATCTACTGGAGCAGCATCCTAGTGCGCGTGCAAGCGGCAATACGGTGCGCTTTAGCTTCGACGCGCAGGGCGTATACGTGGATGCGTTGGTTTGCTATGCGGCTGATGTAGTTTGTATCGAGCGAGTTGGAGTTGTGGAAGGACTTTCAGTGTGAAGAGGGCCGAAAACCCCGTTGCGGACATTGAGATCCGTGTAATTCGTAACGAGCGCCAGTACGAGGAATGCCTGCAATTGCTGCGCTCCCTCATGGCCTCTGCCAGCAACGGCGCCAAGCCGAACGATGAGCTGGAGCTATTGGCCATGGTTCTTGAGCGTTACGAAGAAGAGCGCTATGCACTCACGTCCATCGATCCGGTGGACGCCATTGCTCTCAAGATGGCTGAGTTCGGCTGGAGTCAAAAGGATTTGGCAACTGCGCTGGGAAGTGCTTCTCGCGCCTCCGAAATCCTCAATCGCAAGCGTGCGCTGAGCATTGAGCACATCCGGGTGCTGCATCGTGAACTGAAGATTCCCGCCGAGGTGCTGATCGGCCAGTCCCAGCCCAGCGACACGTTCACGGACGAGGACCTTAAGAAGCTGCCTCTGAAGGAGATGATTCGGCGTGGCTGGTTAGGCAGCCAATCCCTGGATGCTCAGGGGGCCTTGGCACAGGTCAAAGACTTTCTCGCACGGGTGTCGCTCGGCGCGACGCCTGTTTTCATGCGTCGGTCAGTATACGGCGGGATCGACGAGAGCACGCGTCTGAGCACTTACGCCTGGCTTTCCCGGGTCGTTTTGCGTGCACGCCAGGAACAGCGCCATAGCACGCGGTTCATTCCCAACTCATTGTCGACGGAGTTTATGCAGCAGGTTGCTAAGCTGAGCTGCACGGACCAGGGGCCGGCCCTAGCGCAAGAGTTTCTGGCCATGAAGGGCATCTCACTCGTGGTGGAGCGAGAACTTTCTGGCATGAAGCTGGACGGTGCGGTGGTTCGCGACGACGACGGTTCGCCCATCATCGGCATGACGTTGCGGCATGATCGGCTGGATTCATTCTGGTTTACCTTGATGCACGAGCTGGCCCACTTGCAAAGACATCTGGGGAGCCAAGCTATTGCCTTTGTAGATGACATCGGCAATGTCGATTCAACTGACCAGAGAGAGCGCGAGGCGGATGCGATCGCTGCTGAAGTCTTAATTCCGCGTGCCGTATGGGGGCGCTCAGATGCGGCACGCCGTCGTACGGGTGACGCTATAGAGAGCTTGGCGAGTGAATTGCGGATTAGCCCCGCCATCGTGGCCGGGAGGATCCGGCGAGAAACGAACAACTGGAAAATTCTGACCAAGTACCTGGGTCAGGGCGAGGTTCGGCGTCATTTCCCGAACGTTGTGTGGGACTAGCAATCATGAAAATACTGATGCCCCCGGTCTATATGCCGGTACTTCGGACGAAAAACGGTGAGAAGCAGGCTCTGCTCAACCTTGAGCCGAAGGACAAGGCAAGGCTTCTGCCGCTGTTCGACGTGCAGGCGCCTGAATCCGGCGCGCCCGTTGACGATCAGCTCGACATAGCTGTGGAGTTCGTTTGCGAAGCCTGGGCAACCAAGCAGGAGTTTTTGCTGGACATCTCTCAGCTAGCGTCAGATCTTCGCACCACCAGCGGAATGCACCCACTTCAGTATCTGGCGATGGCATTTGAACAGGCCTCGTTCCAGCCGACGATGTGCTTTGCCTTTGACCGCAGTGACGACGCCTATGAAGCCGCGTTCTTAGCTGCAGTGGAGGGGCAGGGTGAATCGGCGAAAGCTGCGTTCCGGCTGCAACAACATGACCTGTTGCTGTGGGAGGAAACACTAAGCCGACTGAATGCCCTGCGTGCGGCATTACGCATTGCACCAGAGAGACTGACGGTCATTGCTGACATGCAGTCCCTCCGTGGCCCACAGTCGGTGGACGCGTCAGTGTTGAAGGGGCGTTTCAAGGACTTGGCGGCACGTGGCTTTGGGCGGCTTGTCATGTTGGGCTCGAACATGCCCGAGTCGCAAAATCTACCGAAAGACGAAGAGTTGGAGGTTCGACGACTTGAAGTTGACATCTGGGAAGCGCTTCGGCCCGACGTACCAGCACTGATTTTTGGTGACTACGGCATCGTCCATCCGACATCTGTCTACATCCCGCACTCTGGCATGGCCATCCCGGCACCGAAGGCGAAGTACACCTTGCCCACGCGTTGGCAGATTATCAAAGGGCACCTGCCTAAGAAAGGCGAAGCCAGCCAGTACTATAAAATCGCCCGGGCACTGGTCAATGCTGCCTGGTTTCAACCCAATGATTTCGGATGGGGAGCCGAGAACATTAGGGAAATCGCAACAGGAAACCGTGGCAAGCGGGGCAGCAACACAGATTGGGTGGCCTACACAACGGAGATCCACCTTGCCATGACGGTCCGGCAGATGCTAGTGGCAGTTCGGACTGCCACGGAATTGCCAGCTGCAAATAAAGTGACTTAGCAGGCCGCTGGTTGGTTGAGCCTCCAGCGAACGTAGCGGCAATCGAGTTACCGGGAGTTCAACGTGACTCTCGCCGCAGAATATCCGTGGAAATGGCGCAGCAGGTCGCAAACAAGGCGTCCAGCACGGCTTTAAGCTTACTGACGTCGTACGTGCCGTTTTCGATGGCCTCTATGCTCGCTCCGTAGAAGGCTTTGGCGTAGCTTTCCTTGAAGTCCAGCGCTCCTTGATAGATGCCCATTGACTCCTTGAAGTTGGTCCACGTTACTTGCGCTTCGGGTCGGCCGGCTAGACGTAGATCCAAATAGCACTCGATGGCCGCAGCCCGACCGTTGATGTCAGTGCGCATAATACCGCTTGGGCCGCGTGCTGGGAAATCGCGCAATTGATCGAGGTCAGGCAGCAGCATTGACCGCATGTTGACCGGGAAGCTGAACCGCTGCAGGCTGCGATACGCATCAGTACCCTCGGCGTCGTTGTCGAAGACGAACACCACACGGTTGTGGACGTCGATCTTGACAAGGCCTTCGGCGAACTTGGCTAGACTGCCTGTACCCGAGAAGGGATGTCGCTCCTCAATGTCAATGAACCTGAAGAAGTCCCCGACGTCTGGCCGAAGCAGCGAAAGGCCTCGCTTCAGGATGTGTGTGTCGGACGTCCCCTCGGTCGCCAGCAAAAAGGTCTGTGCACGACGGGCGCCGGCGACGAACTCTTCGTTCTTTGCCCAGCCGGCAGCAACGAAGTTCCCGTAATCCCAGACAACGTCCAGCGTTAGGTTTGCAGGGTTCTCGGCGAGAACGCGCAGCACTGAATAAGGACATAAGAAGCCGATGAGGCCACCGAAGTGGCTGCGTTCAGAGTAACCGTCGACGTCGCGATCCTGATCACCTTGAGGCAACAAATCCACGGCTGGATCGGCCGCCAATCGGGCGCGCCATTGCTCGGACCCGGACTCAGTGTCCGGCCGGTATTCGTCGTCAAGGTCAGATACCGGATACTTGCGGATGAACTCGACGAACTTCGCGAATTCCAGTCGCGCGGGCCGAGTGGGTGATGGCATTCCATCGTCCTCGTCATACCACTCTGCGTCCTGTGTCACCTGCATTTCGTACTCCGCCTTGACTGTGGCCAGCGAGTACCCGAGCAGCTCGAGCCGCGGCAACATCGAGCCGAGCGAACGACAAAAGCAAGTCTCGCTTTGCGCAGGATCCTCTTCAGGGTGCTCGTCGTAGTATCTGTAGTCGATGTCGGGATGGCGGCGACGCTGGCGATCAGATTCCTGAAACAGCATCCCGTGGTCGACGCCGATTTCCCACTTATTGAAAGTGAGAGTAATTGCACCCACAGTCAACGTGATTGGTGTTGTCATTGGCGGCTGAGCTTTTGAAGAATGGATGGAAACAGAATATCGCAGACTAAGCTTGGCAACTGGCACCGGAGCCAAGTGACGGTGACCACGTTGCTGGGCTGCCACGCTTGTGCAGAAGCGAGTGGCGCTCAAATGGAAGAATCGGCCGATGACCGCTTCCGTAACGCTCTCTCCAGTCGCGCAGTTGCTAGAAGGCACTTGGTAGATGCCCTGGTTGGGGTCCAATGTGCAGCGATGCAGTTAGCCGAAGGTCCTATGTGAACCGACTGGGCTGATCTAGATACTTTTGAGTCAATGGCCGAAATCGGACGGAGCGGACTTTGGCTGGAGAAATCCGAATGTCTCAGTCCAGCCTTTACCTGTCCCACAAATAAATAATTTTCAGCAATATATCCTTGACGGGATGCGAGACAGGCTCTCTTTGAACTGACGCAGCATCGATCTCAATTTGTAGTTTGTCCCTCATGTCAGCGCCCTTGGCTTCGTGCCCTGGGCGCTTTTTTACGTCAGGAGTTTTCATGTCACTTCAATGTTCTCGCTGCCAGTCAACCAATGTACGTAGCAAAGGCACAGCCAAGCGAATCGGCCAGCGAGTAGGTGGTGCAGCAGGCACTGTCACAGGCGTAGCTGGAGTAGTGCAAGGCGCGTCAACTGGTGCTTCCGTTGGAATGGTCGCGGGCCCAGTGGGCAGTGCCATCGGCTCATTGCTCGGCGCACTCATCGGTGGTGTCGTTGGCGGCACTGTCGGCCAGGAAGTCGGTGGGCGTATCGGTGAGCAAATCGATCAGACCTATCTCGATAACTATGTGTGCCAGGACTGCGGCCACACCTTTCATGTTTGATAAATAAGGAGTTCTTTCATGTCTCATCTCGTCGAAACCATGGCCTACACAGGCCAAACCCCTTGGCACCAATTGGGCCACGCGCTGCCCAAGAAGCAATCCATCGATGTTTGGGCGCAAGCCGCAGGCATGCAGTGGAAAATCCAGGAAACACCCGTGCGCTATATGGCAAACGGTGATGCTGATGAACTCTATGGCGAAGCCTTGGAGTTCCCAGAACAGAAGGTGCTCTACCGCAGCGATACCCATGCTGCTCTTTCGGTGGTCAGTCAACGCTACAAGGTGGTTCAGCCCCAAGAGGTGCTGGAGTTCTATCGTGATCTTTCCGAAGTCGCGGGCTTTGAGCTGGAAACCGCTGGCGTGCTCAAGGCAGGCCGTCGTTTCTGGGCGTTGGCGCGTACCGGAAAATCCGCATGCCTGAAAGGCAACGATGTCGTTCACAGCTATCTGTTGCTCGCCACATCATGCGATGGAACGCTTGCCACGATGGCGATTCCCACGTCAGTACGCGTTGTCTGCAACAACACTTTGGCGATGGCATTGCAAGGTGCAAATGCTGGGGCCATCAAAGTGCCGCATTCCACGCATTTCGATGCACTGGCAGTTAAGCGGCAGTTGGGCGTTGCTGTCGGCCAGTGGGACAGCTTCATGTACCGCATGAAGACACTGGCAGAGCGCAAGGTCAAAACCCACGAGGCGATGAACTACTTCCTCAAGGTGATCTGCCAGACAGATCAACTGGGGGAGGGCGGAGGTTCAGGTGTATCGGGACTTGCCAATGAGCGTGCTCTCAAGAAGGTGCAAGCCTTGTTTGAGGGACACGGTCGAGGCGCTGAACTGCAGGCCGCTAAAGATACTGCATGGGGTTTGCTCTGTTCCGTGACGGAGTTCGTAGACCACGAGAAGCAAGCACGCAGCCAGGACAACCGTCTGGACAGTGCCTGGTTCGGTCAAGGCGCGTTGCTCAAACAGCGTGCACTGGAACACGCCCTTCAATTGGTTGCGTGAGTTCAAGTATTCGGAGAACCTTGCTCGTTCATTTCCAATCAACCCATTCATTCACATACAAGACAAAGCCCTCGCCATTGCGGTGAGGGCTTTGTGCTTTGTGGGGATGTGAAATCTTCAGGAGGCACTATGCCTATTACCGTTTCAACACCGGCAGTGCAGGTCACTGCAGAGAATTCAACAAACTCCCGTCCCGCGCTTCGATTGGTATCCACCAAGAACATGCCGCGTGAAACCTGGCTGGATGTCCGGCGCAAGGGCATTGGTAGCTCGGATGCGGCTGCTGCGGTGGGGCTCAGTCCGTATCAGTCGCAATTGGAATTGTGGATGCATAAAACAGGCAAGGGCGATCTCTTGCCGCCAGTGGACCCCAATGATGAAACAAGCCCCATGTATTGGGGAACGCTACTGGAGCCCATCGTGGCAGCGCACTACACAAAACGTACCGGCAATCGGGTACGCCGTGTGAATGCGGTGCTCGGGCATCCAGACGTTCCATGGATGCTCGCCAATATCGACCGTGAAGTCGTCGGTGCACCGGATGTACAAATCCTCGAATGCAAGACCGCTGGTATCAACGGCGCAAAGCTATGGAAGGACGGTGTGCCGGAATATATCCAGCTGCAAGTCATGCATCAGCTTGCAGTCACTGGTAAGCAAGCGGCAGATGTAGCAGTGCTCATATGCGGGCAGGAATTGCAAGTCCATCGCATTGAACGCGACGAAACCATGATTGCCCAATTGATTGCCCTGGAGGCGCAATTCTGGGAACTGGTCAAGTCAGAGCAACAACCACCTGTCGATGCATCGGACAGCGTTGCAACTGCATTGCGATGCTTGTATCCGCAAGACTCTGGAGAAGATATCGATTTTTCTGATGACGAGGCTGCATCCAGTGCCTTCGCACAGCTTCAACAGATTCGACATCTGATGAACGATTGGGAGTCCCAGGAGGCATTGCTCAAGCACCAGATTCAACAACGGATGGGCGCAGCCAGCTTTGCCAGATTCGCTGAAGGCTCGGTGAGCTGGAAGCGAAGCAAGGACAGCAAGGTCTTCAATGCCGCGCTCCTTCAGCAAGAACAGCCAGAGATTGCCAAGGCCTATATGAGCACAAAGCCAGGTTCCCGGCGATTTCTGCTCCATGCAGATAACTGAACACTACATACAACCAACCCAACGCATAGGACCCGTCCGCCAGTGAAGGCAGACGGGTCCTATGCATTTTTGAAGGAGAGAAACATGATCAAAGGTCTGATGATGACGCCCCCGGTAGTGGGGCGCATTTCGATTGGTCGAGTTGTCGAACGCAACGGCAAACGCCTTCCGGAAAAGGACGACGAATTCACCATCACCACTCAGGTGCAAAGCCGCAATGGTTGGATGCTGCATCCCATGGATGGCATTCTGCGCAGAGAGTTGGATGATCGTCAGTTGATGACTACAGGCGTTGAAGTCAAAGAGCTTCCGCATTTGCCTGAAGAATTTTCTGCATCGGCACAAGCCCCCGCAACGCTCCGCTCCAAGCTGGCGAAACGGGCAACCGATGCAAGGAAAGCCCAGACCACTGCATCGGGTAGTGTGGAGATCGATTCTGCAAACGTGCATGAGGAAGCACCTTCGAAAGCAGCGGCGGTGCGAGCCAAATTGCGCAGCATTCCAGTGAGGGTTTTGTTCAATGATCCCGCGCTGAATCTTCGTGCCAACTACACATTGTTTGATCGAGCCACCGCACGACCTATTTGCGTGGGTGATGGTCAAACATGCAAGCGCATGACGGCCAAAGGCATCGAGTCCATGCCATGCGAAGGCCCCGATCTCTGTGCCTTGGCGATTGAAGGCGGCTGCAAACCCTTCGGTCGTTTCCATGTTCGCATTGATCATCCAGATTGCCAGGCGGATGCGTTGAGTACCTTTGTGCTGAGAACGACAGGTATCAATTCCATGCGTACATTGCTGACACGCATGCAGTACTTGCAAGCAGTGAGTGGAGGACTGCTGGCCTACTTGCCTTTGGAAATCCGCCTGCGTGCCAAATCAACGGCGATGTCTCGCAGAACGCCGATCTACTACGTGGATATCGGTATTCGAGATGGGATCTCGTTGGATACGGCCATTGGTCAAGCCATGGATGCTGCAGAGAACTCCAAGAAAACGGGTCACAATCAGGATGCATTGGAGAACGCTGCAAGAACGGGATATGCGCTCGGATTGTTTGAAGAACTGAGCGCGGAAGCTGCTGAGATTGTTCAGGAGTTTTATCCATCCAGTTCGGACGCAGTCATTGGCAGTGAACCGTCAAGAAGGATGCGGCAGGAGGTCCGTCATGGCTGACGACGTCCAATTTGAAGGCGTGCAGCACCACTACATGCGTGGCCTGTGCTTTGACAGTTTGTGGAGCTATCAAACACGTTCACGATCTGGCAGAGCAGTTTGTTCGTATCTGGACTTGGGGGCGGATGCTTATCCCTGGTCGCAAGAAGACGATCCCGAAGGAGCAGGGTGGTGTGTACGTTGCTGTGCATCTGTTCTGAGCCAGCGTCTTGTGTCGCTGACTCACATGCAAAACGTGGCAATTCCAACTGGAGAGCCCGCGATTCTGGTCTCTGTCTTGCATCAGCTACTGCCAAAATGTGAAATCGATGTTCGTCACACGATCGATAAAACGGCAATGGCCGAGATTCTCAACGTTATTGGAAGTGGAGGGGGTGTGCTTGCACGTATGGAGCGACAGCATCAACTGCGTCAGATATTGCCGTATTGGGTGTGGATCGTTGGCGTGGAAACAAAGCCGGTTCCACTTTGCTTATCGGGTATGCAAACCCAAGCGCTTTTGATGGTCGGGCGGGAGCTAAGCCCGCCATGGACGTCGGGCTACGGTGCCAAAGCTAGATTGGTTGGCATAGGAGAATGGATGATCCGCAGCGTGGATGGTCAAGCATGGAGTGGGGCATTCAGTTCAATGATTTGTTTGCGGCCGAGGTGAAACTATCTGAAAAAATTCCATCCTACAGCTCGCTCTCGGGCAAGTGATGGGTGGATTTTTTTTTGTTGAATATGCTCATCCTCCAGAATTAGAAATCAAGGCGTAGATTGAGCCTGTTGAGCTGGCAAACATTGCAGCAATGTCATCTTCCAGTTGTGATTTGGTCAGGGTGATTTTTCAACAATGGAGCCATCTCGAAAGCAAGTGCTTCGAGGTGAAGTCAACCAACTTGAAAGGCTCCCGAACCATGAACAAGACCCGCAACTCTCTTCTCGCTGTAGTGGCTGTCGCTGCGATGTCCCTCCTCGGTGCAAACGCAGCTTTCGCCAGCGGCTACGTTCACTCAGCTAACTCAGAGAAGGGCTATGTCACTCAGCCAGAGCATTTCAAGAGCGAGCGCTCTCGTGCAGAAATACAAGCGGAGGCAGCGGAATTTGCCAAGAAGGGTGGCTCGGATCGCTTCCGTGATAGCAACTATCCACCGAACGATATGACTCAGGCGTCTACCAAGACGCGCGCTGAAGTCACCAGTGAGTTCCTCAACATGTCTGCTGCACAGCGCAAGGCGATGAACGAGATGTATCGAGGCAATTGAAGCCTGGAGTCTCAAATTTCCGTCTTCGCATGACCGGGTGGCAGGGCGCTTGACCTACAAAGTCTTTGACAGGGTTTCTGCCATCATCCATCACCAAGTTCATGGTCGTAGGCATTGCGCCTGCGACACGCGCAAAAACCAACATATCGAATGCCCGACATGACCGAGAAACGCAAGCTGGATAGACCCGCTTCTTCACAGGACGCTGAAGACTCGCATGACGAGTCCGGTGACCATCAACATGAACATGGCGGTCTTTTCGGTGCCAACACCGAGATGATTTTTGCATTGCTGTGCGGTGCATTGCTTGGAGTTGGCGCGCTTCTTCCGAAGCTGACCAATGTTCCAAGCTGGTTGCCGCTGACGTGTTTTGTCTTGGCCTACTTTTTCGGCGGTTTTTACACGCTGCGCGAAGCCATTGACAACATCAAGCTCAAGCGGTTTGAAATCGACACGCTGATGCTCGTTGCTGCCGCAGGCGCTGCTGCGCTGGGTTCATGGGCAGAAGGTGCCTTGCTCTTGTTTCTGTTCAGCCTGGGACATGCGCTGGAGCACTATGCAGTGGGTCGTGCAAAGCGTGCCATCGAAGCCTTGGCCGAACTGGCACCCGACACGGCGACCGTTGTGCGTGATGGGCAGACCATGGAGATTCCAGTTGCAGAATTGGTGGTTGGCGATACCGTTGTTGTCAGGCCGAACGAGCGTCTGCCTGCGGATGGATTCATCGTCAAAGGCTCATCGGCAATCAACCAGGCGCCAGTGACCGGGGAGAGTATTCCTGTCGACAAACGCCCTGTTGATGACGCTGCTGTGGCGCGCACCAGGCCTGATCTGGTGGATTCCGCCTCCAAGGTTTTCACGGGAACCATCAACGGTACTGGCAGCATCGAGATTGAAGTCACGCGCAAATCCAGCGACTCGGCATTGGCTCGTGTGGTGAAAATGGTCAGTGAAGCCGAAACACGCCAATCTCCGACCCAGCGTTTCACCGACAAGTTCGAACGGATTTTTGTGCCAGCGGTACTCGCACTGGCGTTCATTCTCTTGTTCGCCTGGGTGGTCATTGACGAGACATTCAGGGACAGCTTCTATCGCTCCATGGCGGTGCTCGTGGCAGCAAGCCCATGTGCACTGGCGATTGCTACTCCGAGCGCGGTGCTCTCGGGCATTGCACGGGCAGCACGAGCGGGTGTTCTCATCAAAGGCGGTGCGCCGCTGGAAGAACTGGGCTCACTCAATGCGATGGCATTCGACAAGACCGGAACGCTCACCGAAGGTCGTCCACGGATTACGGATGTTGTACCTACCTCGGGAACCACTGAACAAGAGCTGATGACTGTGGCTGTGGCCGTTGAATCGCTGAGCGACCACCCACTGGCAGCGGCAATCGCTCGTGATGGATTGGCTCGACTTGGCGGGGTTCAACCACCGGCAGCGGATGGGTTGAACAATCTCATCGGACGCGGTGTAACAGCCAAGCTGAATGGAGAAACAGTCTGGATCGGCAAGGCTGAAATGTTCGGCGTCGATGGCGTTCCTGCACTGAGGGCCGAAGTTCAAGGTGCAATCCAGAACTTGCGGGATAACGGTCGTACCACCATGGTTGTGCGCAAGGGAGACAGAGATCTTGGTGCCATCGGATTGCTCGATACGCCGCGTGAAGGTGCGCAGCAAGCATTGCAGGAACTGCGTTCGCTCGGCATCTCCCGGATGATCATGATTTCCGGAGACCATCAGAAGGTGGCCACGGCTGTTGCCAAACAAGTGGGACTTGACGAAGCCTGGGGCGATTTGATGCCTGAAGACAAGGTGGAAGCCATTCGCAAGCTCAGGCAGGAAACCAAGGTCGCCATGGTGGGCGATGGAGTGAACGACGCGCCTGCAATGGCCAATGCCACGGTGGGGATTGCGATGGGGGCCGCTGGCTCGGACGTGGCTCTAGAGACCGCAGACGTAGCGCTCATGGCTGATGATCTGCGCCATCTGCCATTCGCTGTGGGGCTGAGTCGTCAGACACGCTCCATCATCCGGCAGAACGTCTTCGTGAGCCTTGGAATCGTGGCGGTTCTGGTGCCTGCAACCATCATGGGAATGAGCATGGGTGTTGCGGTGGCTGTGCACGAGGGATCGACCTTGCTGGTCGTATTCAATGCTTTGCGGCTCTTGGCGTATCGGGACAGCCGCAGTTCATCGGCATTGAAGTGAGGCGGCCTTGAGCTTGGCAATGTAGCCCGCAAGACGTCATGTTGTTGCGGGCAGACTGTTGTGACTCGATGATGGAGACGGCAGCACCATTCCAAAGGTTGTCTTCCCGACCGCGGACTGTGCAAATGCCGTTCCCCCGTGCATCTTCGCGATGGCTTTGACGATGGCCAGTCCCAGTCCGTGGTTACGGTCGGTGTTGTGGCGCGATGTGTCCGCGCGATAGAAACGTTCGAAGAGATGGCGCAGGTGCTCGGGTTCAATGTCCGGGCCTGAGTTGGTCACCGAGATGACTGTTTCTGCGTGATCTCGTTGTTCACGGGTTTCAATCTGAATGACGATGCTGGACGCAGCGGTGGCGTAGCGAGTGGCATTGCTGAGCAGGTTTGACAGTGCGCGGCGCATCAGCGGGGCATCGATTTGCGCTTGCGCATCGCCGTGGACTTCCACTGTCAGATTGGCTTCCAGCGTGACGGCTTCATAGAACTCGACAACATCGTTCGCAACGGTGGCGAGACTTTGTACTTTGGTTTCTCTGGCACCCACTCCACGGTCGGCGCGAGAGAGAAACAGCATGTCGCCCACGATTCCTGCAATGCGCCGCAAGTCCTCCAGATTGGACTCCAGCACTTCACGCATTTCTTCCACCGATCTTGGTTTGCGCAGCACGACTTCGGTGCTTGAAATCAACGTGGCAAGTGGCGTATTCAATTCATGCGCCACATCGGCGTTGAATGATTCGAGTTGTCCGTAGGCATCCGAGAGCCGATCCAGCAATGCATTGAACTGAGTGACGAGCGGCAGAAGCTCCTGCGGCAAGGCATGGCCTTCCAGGCGGCGTTCAAAATCCTTGGCTGAAAGTTCGCTGATTTGCGTGACCAGCGATTGGATGGGGCGAAGGCCGTTGCGCACCAGCAGGCCGCCAATGACCGACAGAATCAGCGAGCCTGCAATCATCGACGCAAACAGTGTCCACGCGAGGGCTTGCAGCAAGGCATCGTCGGGCCGTCGATCCATGACGAGCGTGGCAGTCGCGTCGTGTCCATGATCAGCTTGAGACGACGAGATTCTTACCGCAAAGCTCCGTTGCAAGGTGTGCTCGGCACCCAGCGAGGGAACCCGGCTGTCGAACAGAACGCGTCCGTTGCTGCTGACGATCCGGATGGAGTAGTCCGCATGTCCGGCCAGAAAATCGGTCAGCATGTGATCCAGGGATTTGTCCTTGTGCTCGATGCTGTCATCGGCAAGAACATGCATCAGTGCTTGCTGCTTTTCATCCAGCATTTCCTTTTGTCGCGCAGCGAGTGTCGTGTCGAACACCAGATAGACGACGATGCTGACCACCCCCAGGCCCAGCATCGTGAGCAATGCAAGCCAGCGCGAAAGGCGTCGCCTCAGGTGAGGCACTGCAGCCGCCGGCTTCATGATGGGTCCCGACGTTCCAGCACGTACCCCATGCCACGAACCGTGTGCACGAGCGGAAAGTCAAAGGGGTTATCCACCTTCATGCGCAGTCGCCTCACGGCCACTTCCACCACATTGGTTTCACTGTCGAAATTCATGTCCCACACTTGCGAGGCAAGCTCGGTGCGGGAAAGCACTTCGCCTTTGCGGCGCAATAGCAAAGCCAGAAGATTGAACTCCTTGGCGGTCAAATCCAGACGCACTCCGGCCCGTGTGGCTTTGCGACGCACCAGATCAACGTCCAGATCGGCTTCTTTGAGCAGCGTTGGCTCCGAGGAAGTCTGGCTTGATTGGGCTCGTCGCAAAAGTACCTGAATACGTGCAACCAACTCGGAAAAGGCAAATGGCTTGATCATGTAGTCGTCGGCACCGCTTTGCAGCCCACGCACACGGTCTTCGACAGCGGATCGCGCCGTGAGCATCAGCACCGGCGTGGACTTCGATTGGCGCAGGGCGGCCAGCACTGCAAATCCGTCGATTCCTGGCAACATGCCATCCAGAACAATAAGGTCGTAGTCCATCTCCATCGCGAGATGCAGTCCGTCGATACCGTTTACGGCGACATCGACCGTATAGCCTTCCTCGGCGAGGCCCTTGCGCAGGTACTCGCCCAGTTTAGCTTCGTCTTCAACAAGAAGTAGTCTCATGTACACCATTTTCACGGATGTACCTGCATTTCGTAGATTACAAATTTGTCATCTTCCAGACGGCATTGTGTTCACTGCCAGTTTCTAAAGTTCGCGCAATTGCATCAGGAAACGGTCCGGACGGAAGTCATCTCTCGTGCAGTCGGCGGACTCTGATGCTGCTGACGACGCACGCTTTGACAGCCTCCATCCAGACATCGTGCGGCCAAGTTGGTCGCATGAAGTTGCCCTGTGCGCAAAACCAGGATTTCAGGAGTAACACATGGCTTCACCATTGCGTGGCCCGCTCGGGGCACGGTCACAGCGCAAACCCTATCCATTGCTTGTGGCATTGACGATCGCTTGCGCCTTTTCGGCCAATGCGGCAACCGATTCATCGACGCCTGAGTCCGTTGCTGCAACGGCTGCCAGCGCGTCACCTGCAAACATCTCGACCACCTTGGCAAGTGCATGGGACAAGGCCTTGTCTGCCAATCCCGGCCTGCGGGCAGCCCAGTTCGGTGCGGCTGCAACCGAGGGCGCGATCTTGCAGGCCAAGGCGAGGCCGAATCCGGAGTTGTCCTTCACCCAGGAAGACACACGCTCTTCGACGCGGACCAGCACGGTTCAGATCAATCAGGTGATCGAACTGGGCGGCAAGCGCGAGGCGCGTGTGCGCGTTGCCGAGAGCGAAAAGGCCGCTGCCAATGCCACGGTTTTTGAAACGCAAGCGGCACTTCGGCATCAACTGGTCAGCTATTTCAATGAACTGCTGCTTGCGCAGCAGCGTGTGTTGTTCGCGTCGAAGACCCACGAGTTGGCGACACAGGCATTCGATGCGGCGCAAAAGCGCGTTCAGGCGGGCAAGGTTGCTCCACTCGAAGCCAGCCGTGCGCAAGTCGCGCAAGCCAATGCGGCGCTGGAGCTGGAGCAGGCCAAACTGTCGATTGTTGTGGCTCAGCAGCATCTGGCGTCCTTGTGGGGCGGTCGGGCGTCTGAAGTGGGTGAGGCAAAAGGGGATTTCTCCAGCACGGCCAAAGTACCAACTGCCGACCAGCTGGAAACATTGATTGAGGAATCTCCAGCCATCGTTCTGGCGCGTCACATGCTTGACCAAAGCCGAGCTACCTCAGAACTGGAGCGCGCAAAGAGAGTGCAGGACCCGACGGTGAGCGTGGGCGTCAAGCGGGCGCAGGAAGTGGGCCGCAACCAAGTGGTTCTGGGTGTGAGCATTCCACTGCCGCTGTTTGATCGCAATGCAGGCAACCAGCTGCAAGCACTCAGAAGGGTGGATCAGGCCGAGCAGAAGCTGCAGGAGCAGCGGCTTGTGATTCAGTCCCAGGTGTTCGCTGCACGCCAGAAGCTGCTGTCCAGCAATCAACAGGTGGCGCTGCTCAATGACAAGGTCATTCCCACTGCGCAATCCGCTTATGACGTTGCAGTACGTGGATTCACATTGGGCAAATTCAACTTTCTGGATGTGCTGGATGCACAGCGCACCTTGTTCGACAGCCAGCGTCAGGTGCTTGACCAGCTGATGGCATCGCACACAGCGCGAGCAGAAATCGACCGCCTTTTGGGAACATCAGCCCAGGCCTTTGCAAACAATGGAATTTGAAAATGTCCGAAAAAACTAAATTCGATTCATCTCTTTCAGCGCCCAAACACTGGATCGCTGTTGCTGTGATCCTGGCCTGCGGCATGGTGGGCGGCGCGCTCATTCTGCGCTCGCCTGGCACATCTTCACCTGCGGCTGCCTCTGGTCACGCGGATGCAGACAACCACAAGGATGGAGAGCATCACGGTGAAGAAGGCGAGAAGAAAGACGCTCATAAAGATGCAGATGAGCACGCTGATGGTGAACACCATGATGAGAAAAATGAAAAAGCCGAAGGCGGACACGACGATGACGAAGGCCTGATCAAGCTGAGCGATGCGCAATCCAAGAAGGTGGGCGTCACCCTTGCCAAGTCCGGGGCCGCTGCCATACGCAAAGAGATCGTGGTTCCGGGCGAAATCAAGTTTGATGAAGACCGCACCGCGCACGTAGTACCACGCGTGGCGGGTGTCGTGGCTTCGGTTCACGCACGCCTGGGCGAACAGGTCGCAAAGGGCCAGCTTCTTGCGGTGATTCAAAGCGCGACGGTGTCAGACCAACGCAGTGAACTGCAGACGGCGCAAAAGCGCCTGGCATTGGCCAAGAACACCTACCAACGGGAAAAGCAGCTCTGGGAGGAAAAGATCTCCGCTGAGCAGGACTATCTGCAGGCCCGGCAGGCCTTGCAGGAGGCGGAAATCGCTGTGACCAATGCTTCGCAGAAGTTGTCTGCGATTGGTGCCGGAGCTGGTGGCTCCAACCGATATGAACTGCGTGCGCCCCTGGCCGGTGTCGTGGTGGAGAAGCATTTGACCGTAGGCGAGTCGGTGACGGAGAGCTCGCCATCGTTCACGGTTTCGGATATGAGTTCGGTCTGGGCGGAGATGAATGTTTCTGCTCCGCAATTGCCATACGTGCGCGTGGGCTCACCGGTTTCCGTGCGCGCTACGGCGTTTGACTCTACGGCGGAAGGCAAGATTGCCTATGTGGGGGCGCTGATTGGCGAGCAGTCACGCACGGCACCCGCTCGCGTGGCGCTGGCCAATCCGCAGGGAGTATGGCGTCCGGGTCTATTTGTCGATGTCAAGGTAATGACCGAAGAGTCGCAGGTGCCCGTGGCCGTTGATGCCAAGGCCATTCAACGCCCGGACGGCAAGGAGAGCGTGGTGTTCGTTCCCGCCGAAGGCGGCTACAAGGCGCAGGTCGTTCAACTGGGCCGCTCGGATGGCAAGACAACCGAGGTCACTTCCGGGCTCAAGCCGGGGCAGGACTATGTCAAGGACGGCTCATTCATGTTGAAGGCCGAGTTGGGCAAGGCATCCGCCGAGCACACGCATTGAACCGGAGTCCCCATGTTTGAGCGAATCATCCGCTTTGCCATCGAGCAGCGTTGGCTTGTCATCGTGTCAGTCGCCGCGATGGCCATTCTTGGCGTGTTCAGCTACCAGCGTCTGTCGATCGACGCGGTGCCGGACATCACCAATGTCCAGGTGCAGATCAATACCCAGGCGCCTGGCTACTCGCCACTGGAGGCAGAGCAACGCATCACCTATCCGATTGAAACGGTCATGGCGGGTCTGCCAAACCTTGAGCAGACACGTTCCCTGTCGCGTTACGGGCTTTCGCAGGTCACCGTCATCTTCAAGGATGGCACGGACATCTACTTTGCCCGCCAGCTCGTCAACGAACGCATTCAGGAAGCACGCGAGAAGCTGCCTGCAGGCATTTCTCCGGGCATGGGTCCCATCTCCACAGGTCTTGGTGAAATCTACCTCTGGACCGTGGAAGCTGAGGAAGGCGCGAAGAAGCAGGACGGAACGCCTTACACGCCGATGGATCTGCGGGAGATCCAGGACTGGGTCATCAAGCCGCAGTTGCGCAATGTTCCGGGCGTCACGGAAATCAACTCGATTGGTGGATTCTCGAAGGAGTATCTGATTGCGCCGCGCCCCGACAAGCTCGCGTCCTACGGCATTTCGATGGACAAGCTCGTCACGGCACTGCAGAACAACAATGCCAACGTCGGTGCTGGCTATATCGAGCGTGAGGGCGAGCAATACCTCATTCGTGCACCGGGTCAGGTCCGGGGCATCGATGATCTCAAGGAGGTGATCGTGAGTACGGTACAAGGCCAGCCGGTGCGCGTGCGTGATCTTGCCGATGTGGAGCTGGGGCGTGAACTGCGTACTGGTGCCGCTACCGACAATGGTCGCGAAGTGGTGCTCGGTACCGTCTTCATGCTCATCGGTGAGAACAGTCGCATGGTCTCCAAGGCGGTGGATCAGCGCATGGAATCCATCCGCAAGAGCATGCCTGAGGGCGTGAAAGTGGTGACGGTGTATGACCGCACCACGCTGGTCGAAAAAGCCATTGCCACGGTGAAGAAGAATCTGGTGGAAGGTGCGGCTCTGGTTGTCGTCATCCTGTTCCTGTTTCTTGGCAATATTCGCGCTGCGTTGATTACGGCGCTCATCATTCCCTTGTCGATGCTGTTCACCTTCACTGGGATGGTGCATTACCGCATCAGTGCCAATCTCATGAGCCTTGGAGCGCTGGACTTCGGCATCATCATCGATGGCGCGGTAGTCATTGTGGAGAACTGCGTGCGTCGCCTGGCGCATGCGCAGGAGCACAAAGGCCGGTTGCTCACGCGCAGCGAACGCTTTCACGAAGTCTTTGCGGCTGCCAAGGAATCCCGCAGGCCGCTGCTGTTCGGGCAGCTCATCATCATGGTGGTGTATCTGCCCATCTTTGCGCTCACGGGCGTTGAAGGAAAGATGTTCCACCCGATGGCGCTGACCGTGGTGCTGGCCCTTGCCGGAGCCATGATTCTCTCCATCACCTTCATTCCTGCGGCGATTGCACTGTTCATCGGCAAGCGGGTATCGGAAAAAGAAAACCGTCTCATGACATGGGCTCGCAGAGCCTATGAGCCGCTGCTCAACAACGTGATGCGCGTGCCATTGGTGGCGATTGCTGTTGCGGTGGTTTCGGTGGCGATGAGCTTGTTGCTCGCATCCCGCATGGGCAGTGAATTTGCTCCCAACCTCAACGAAGGTGACTTCGCCGTCCAGGCATTGCGCGTTCCTGGAACCAGTCTCACGCAATCGCTCGAAATGCAGATGCAGCTTGAAAGCACGCTCAAGGAAAAGTTTCCCGAAATCGAGCGGGTGTTTGCACGCACTGGAACGGCTGAAATTGCAGCCGACCCGATGCCGCCAAACATCTCGGATGGCTACATCATGCTCAAACCCAAGGAGCAATGGCCCGACCCGAAACGCAGCCGCGATGATCTGCTGGCAGCGATGCAAAAGGTTGTTGAAGAGATTCCCGGCAGCAACTACGAGTTCTCGCAACCCATCCAATTGCGGTTCAACGAACTCATCTCCGGCGTTCGCAGCGATGTGGCAGTGAAGGTGTTCGGTGATGACATGCAGGTGCTGGAACGTACGGCACAGTCCATCGCGACCATGCTCCAGAAGGTACCTGGCGCATCCGAAGTCAAAGTGGAGCAGACGACAGGTCTGCCGATGCTGACCGTTCAAGTCGACCGTGAGAAGGCATCCCGCTACGGCCTGAACATGGGTGATGTGCAGCAGACCATTGCCACCGCGATTGGTGGGCAGGAAGCAGGAACGGTTTTCGAAGGTGACCGCCGATTCGACATTCAAGTGCGTTTGCCGGAGTCTGTGCGCAGCGATATCCAGGCGCTGGAGCGCCTTCCCATTGCTTTGCCACAACAGGGCGAGAGCAGACAAGGCTTTGTGCCCTTGTCCGCAGTTGCATCGTTTGATCTTTCTCCCGGACCCAATCAGGTCAGCCGCGAAGATGGAAAGCGCCGTATCGTGGTGAGCGCCAATGTGCGTGGCCGCGACATCGGCTCCTTCGTCGCACAGGCTCAGCAGGAGTTGGATGCGGTTCAATTGCCAAGTGGCTACTGGACCCGCTGGGGAGGAACCTTCGAGAACATGCAATCCGCGCAGAAGCGCTTGCAGATCGTGGTTCCCGCCGCATTGTTGCTGGTCTTCACCTTGCTCTTTGCGATGTTCGGAAACGTGCGTGACGGGCTCATCGTCTTCACAGGCATTCCGTTCGCGCTGACCGGCGGCATTCTGGCGCTGTGGTTGCGTGATATTCCTTTGTCCATATCGGCAGCCATCGGATTCATCGCGCTATCTGGAGTCGCGGTATTGAACGGGCTGGTGATGATTTCATCCATCCGTGCATTGCGGGAAACCGGCATGCACGTGCCAGAAGCCGTACACACAGGAGCCGTGTCACGCCTGCGTCCCGTGTTGATGACCGCCTTGGTGGCATCCTTGGGATTCATTCCAATGGCCATCGCTACAGGCACGGGTGCTGAAGTGCAAAGGCCGCTTGCAACCGTGGTGATCGGCGGGATTGTTTCATCAACGATATTGACGCTGTTGGTTCTGCCGCTGCTGTATCGCTTGGTGCATCGCGATGACCCTTCAGAAGATGCATTTGAACAGCAAGCATCAGCCGCCTGACGCCGTTTCATACAAAGCCATGACTGCCCGGTCATGGCTTTTTTTCGGGTAGCGCAAGCTCACTTTGCATTGCCACAATGTCATCTTCCTGTGTGCGTTTCGTAAGCGTGATTTTTCAACAATGGAGCCATCTCGAAAGCAAACCAATCGGGATTTTCCAAACCCAACTGAAAGGCTCTGCATCATGCAAAAGACACGCACTCCCATCCTCCTGGCGCTCTCCTTCGCAGCGCTGTCGCTGACCGCCGCCAACACGGCCTTTGCCAGCAGCTACATCCACCCGAGCAATTCAGAGAAGGGCTACGTCGCTGTTCCCGAGCACTTCAAGAGCGACAAGACCCGTGCACAGGTGCAGGCAGAAGCCGCCGAATTCGTGAAGAACGGCGGCCCGGAGACTTTTCGCAGCCGCAACTATCCGCCGCTGGATACCACACAGGCCTCAACCAAGACGCGCCAGCAGGTGATCGACGAGTTTATGAATGAGAGCCCTGCGCAGCGCAAAGCACGTCTGGAAATGCTTCGCGGGTAAGAGGTGGTCGATGCAAGGTGACCAGTTACGTCACCTTGCTCTTTTTCGAAAACCTTCATAGCCCTGAACGCAGCTTGTCGGCAACGTCATCTCATCACACGTGCAAACGCTGATTTCTATACTCAAGAGAAGTCGCCAGCATAAAGCTAGGATCTCTAAGTTGCCTGTGTGGACACTGATGAAATAGATCCAAATGTTGTGAACGCTTCACATGGTGTGCGGCATCTTTACCCCGGACTGGGGTATTCACAACGGAGGTTTCAATGACTCGTCGGATTCCTGTTCGTATCGGTGATCAAACGTTTGCTAGCATCAACCAGGCTCGGCTTTGTTTCACTGGCATATTGCATCGTTACCCAGTTGGTGTATCGCTCATCGATGCAGATCGTCAGCACGTTTTGCAACTGCTTTCTGAGCAGCAAATTGGGCGCTTAGCTCCTATACAACAAGTGCAGGTCGTGCGAGCTCAGTATGGGCGCAGTTGTTTTGAAATGTGTTCATCAAAAGACACCAGGCAGAAAATTTCCATTGTGAAATCCATCAAGCAGAAGGTCTTGGATAGGCCTTAACTCTTGCTTGAAGGGTCGCATGGATGTGGCAATTGCATGCCTGCTGGAGGTGACTAGCCCATAGGCCAAGAGCTGCTCCGGATGGTACGGCTCTTGGCTTTTATGACGTTCGATTCAGCGGGGGGAGCGCCGATGTGCTTCAGTTGGCGCTATTCCTAAGCTGCGGCGCTCGCAGCAATGTCCAAACTTCAACCCCAAGAGCTTGAGCCAATCGCTCCATGTTGGATAGCGACACATTCCAGCGAGATCGCTCCACGGCCGATACATAGGTGCGGTCCAACTCGCACTCCAGCGCCAAGCGCTCCTGAGACCAACCTTTCTCCACCCGCTTAAGACGAACCCAATACGCCAGGACATCGCGTAGGTTGTCTGGATCGGGCAATTGGGTAGGGGGCTGAGGCTTGGCTGACACCTCATCAGGATGCATTTCTGATACATTTGTATCTACGGAGTTTGCTTCACATTTGTCTAATTTTTAACCATCTCTTCCAGGAGTCATTTTGAAATTTCTCTATCTGCTTCCTATTGTGGTTGCTGTCTCAGGTTGCTCATCTAAACCAAGTTCATCGGACGTGGAAAGGCGGTTGACCGAAACACTTACATCGCAGTGTGAGTTTGCCAAAATTAATGACTTCAGTCTGGACGAGGTGATACAGCCAGACTCAAGCAACAAAAACCGGGTTATCGCCAAGTACTCCTATGAGCTGGCGGTAAAAATTGATGGTCCTTTTGCAGCGCAGCAGGAGCATTGGAAGAAAGCCAAGTCATTTCAAGCTGCGTTTACAGAGTTAAGCCAAAAACCATTGCCTGCGGAAGCCAAACTAGAATCATTGGAGGCAATGTATCTTCTAACCAGAGAGCCACGAAAGCTAATTCCTGGGTATGTGGAGTTCTCTTCTGATGCGACCGATGAGCAAGTGGATCAGCTCAGAAACGCGGCGCGCTTGCGAATCGGTGAAGAGATCAAGTTGCAAGAAAAGCAAATAAAGATTGAGCGATATAGCCGACTGAAGAAGTACGTTGACTCCACCGACGGTGTATTAACAATGAGCCAGTCAACTGACTCGGCTGGTGTACCATTTGGTCAACTGAATGAGCCGAAGCAACCTTCGCTGCCTGTTGGCTGTATCGGATTGGATCGACGGACTCCATTTGGAATTTTGATGAATGAGCTGGTAAAAGCTGGAAATCTTGCAAATTTACCGGATTACTACATTGCGGGAACAGCCGTCAAAATCACCGCGGAAGAGCCCATGCTCAAGACAGACAAGGGATGGACATTTCTCTGACCCTGATCTAGATCTGGACTCAAAGTGCATGCTGAAACTTGCGCAAGCGTGAGCCAGACGTACTATAAGTGACTTCAGCATAGAGCGTGAGGGGCAGTGGATGAATAATCCACTGCTTTTTTTGTCTGTAGGAGCTGACTGGCTGAAGCACTGAGCGCCACAGAACTACGCGTAAATCCCTAGCTGCTCTTGGTTCGCCATGGGAGCATTTATCTGTGTGGCTTGCTTTTTCCGCACAGCTTCCAACTTGATTTTTTGCTTTTCATTTAAAGAACCTCGGCGAAAAATCTTGGTTCTTTCTGGCAGCATCAAACGCACCATCACATCAGGCTTGCTGAGGTAGTCAGCAATGATCCGCATTCCATCCCAGAATGCGGGCTCCCGCCCTGTAAACGTACCTAGGCCGCACACTTTTAATGTGGCCTTGTGATCGCTCGTATTGCAATTGAAATGCACGCCCAAGCCCTGCGTGACTTCGTTTTCCCAATATTCTCCAAAGATACGTGCAATCCGCGCATCCGTACGCACCACATTGCCGTCCAAGAAAAAGACACTATGGGCATGCAAGCCCTTTGCTTCGCCATACTCAAATTTGACAGCATAGCCAGCAAAGCTGTCAGAGAATTTTATCTTGACATACCAAAGCAATTGCTCCCAATTCTCCTCAATGCTCTGTAATGGATAACTGGTTTTGCTGACGGATTGTTTGTAGCCAAAGTCTACCCGTATCACCATAAGCTTGGGATAGATTGCCTTCAAATCTTTAGCATACCTAAAGAGGGAGCCTCTGGTTTTTTGTTGGTTTCGTCTTGCACTGTCTAGCTTGGAGATAAATGTCGGATCATGAAATACATTGATCAAGCAATGCAATATCGATTGAATTGCTTTTTGGTCATCGATCAGATAGCCTTGATTAGGCCTTATCAAGGATTTTGACATATGCGCATACAGCGTGAGTAGCCCATAAACTGCAGCACTTCTAGAACGCTTGAGCAATGAGAGATCAAGCACAGTATTGGGCTCATTGATGAACTCGCTCCATATATTTTCAATCAGTCCCGTTGCAAATATATTTTTATAGGAAATTGGATTCCTGTTGATCTTGAGTAGCTCATAAAGCTCAGTGATACTTAGTAGATTATTTTTGATGAATTTAAAATAATTTAAAGAAGACTCTTTTGTAAATGGTTTGATTGGCTGATTGCACTGCATGATGAACGACCATTGAGTATTGCTCGGCTTATATAATCCATAATTGTTTTAATAATTAAAAATACTTTCTTTAATGAATTAACGAGTCTCGACTGAATACTTGATTAAGTAATAACATAGACTCCTGAATATAAATATCAGATAATCTATGAATTCGCAATAGAAAATCGAATTTAATCGATAAATAATGAAAATTTAGACGGTTTTTCAGAAGAAAGTTAGTTCCGGAGTCTCTGGACGATGACTGCCTACTTTCATAAGCATTGCGAAAGCTGCGAATTTCGCAGCTTTCGCATCCGTTATGTACTACAAGTATCGAGAGGTTGCATCGTGCCTTGGGAGTTGTTCTGATGCAAAAGGGTTGAAACGTATGACTATTTTTCGGTTCAACGTGTCAGAGGCGACAACACCCATCGCCGACAGTTGACCTAGTGCCTCATTCAGCGCGGCTGTAGGTCGTAGTGGTCCAGCATTTTCAACATCCGATTTTTCAAAATAGATATCGCCTCGCAGGGATTTTGCCATTCCAGAAAAATTTCCATTCATTAACATCGCAACCTTGTTGGCAAGGAAAGTATTCAGTCGAATTGCATTTGCGTATGCTTTCTCCTCTGGGCTCCGAATCCCAAATATCTGCTTAAAATTATTCAAGCCTTTAATGCATAGAGCGCGGGCGTACAAGGCTGTTTCAACATCAATATCACCAGGCCTGCCGAGGCAGTAATGAATCAACGCAGCAATGCGTGACATGATATTTGCAATTTTTGATGCGCAATCTTTGATGTCAGCCAGGCGTCCTCCTGCTCCTAGCTCAGATTCAACAGCGTTGTATAGTTCCAGCCAAATTTGCTGCGCTTGTGGAGAGAAACGAATAACTATTCGTTGATCAGATGATATTTCCGTTGATGCCTCCAAATGCCGTAGCAAACGCTGATGAAATAGTTTGGTTGCCTTGGTATTTTTAGGAGCACCAATTTGAGATGGATGGATTTGACGAGAGCCTTGAGTTGATAGTGGTTCGACAACCCAGAATCTAGCCAGTAAACCTGATATGCGGGCTATTCCAGTTTTCTTGCCTAGGTATCCTCGAATCATAAGGGGTTGCAGCATTAACGAAATTGTCAGGCGTGGTGACGGAACATATATAGGAGGCATTTTGGCTCTTCCTACATCAATGGGTCGGCCATCCCATATCGCCGACAACGAAGGCAGGCTCTCTGCATTTCGAGGGCTAAGCAATCCTGACGATTCAGATGCTACCAAAGCAGCACTGGGCCAACTCGTAGCCATGCCTATTTGCAAATTCCTGATGGACTCATCGCGGTAGATAAAACGAGGCGCCACTGACTTGGTTGGCTTTGATTGCAGCATAGTGGTTAGGCGATCTTCAATTTCTTGCGTTGGCGACGAATCTCGCAAGGCAGCATCCAGTTCTCTACGGACTTGATTGAACGTTGCTTTCCAAACCATCATGTCGCGCTCGAACAGTTGATTGTCTTTTTCAGCCTTGAGGCGATTTCTGTGATCTATTTCAAAAATTGGCTTGAATATAAAATTCTCAATTGTTGACTTGCGCTCTCCCGAATCAGCGCTTGACAGCAGAAACAGTGAGGTCGGACTTCTTCCTCCTCCTGGACAATCAACGTCGATCAGGTGTTGGCATGCAATCGCCATTGCGCCGAGAATGGCGGATTCGGTTAACTCAGGCGGTGTGGAGGTCGCGTCAACTATTTCATTGACGATATCGTCCAATAGTGAAAGCTCCAATGGGAGGTCTTGCTTTTCTAGCGTTGGGCGCTGGTTCAGCCTGAACCCGCTAGGGCCTGCACGTGTTGACCAATGAGGGGATTTGAGTGGCGCGTTCATTTGGCACCCCCTTGGTCCAAGATTGCTTGCTTGGAAGAGATCAATGCATCGATTTCGGCAAGTCTCCAAGTGGTGACGCGGCTAGTCAGCGTCATTGAGATTGGTGCTTCTACTTCCGATGCGATAGCAAAGACTGCTTGGAAGAGTTTGGGACAGTTCGTCGAAGGAAGTTGTATTTCCATGGTTTTCTCCAGTGAAAACGAGCACGCTTAGTGTTGAATACCACCTGTTCATGCTCGCAAAGGCAAAGCGCCCTCGTTGCAGGGATGTGCTACGAGGGGAACAGGTTTTATCGAAGGTGATGTTTCCGTTGGAGCGAGGCAAGCCAAGCTTCGACTTCATGTATCCACCAGGCAACCGCTGATCGCTCAGAAGTACCAACTTTGAATGGTTGCGGAAAGGTCGGGTCGTAGTAACGGGAGTCGGGATCCAAAAGGTAGTACACTTTGGATCGAGAAATTCCGTAAAGGGGGTGAAAGTCCTTTGCGCGAAGGACTTTTCTAGGAAATGACTGGGATCCTGTCGGACTCAGGGAAATATCAGTGGATGACATGCTCGCCCTTTCTGCCATGCAGCGGCAGAACAACTCAGGGTCTCAACCCATGAGTTATTGGAAGTGGGCGGCAAGTACTTTCAAAATTGCAACGTTCACTGTTGCGGAATTATGCCGACGCATCGGCGATCAATCGGTAGACCAATCAATCACTACGAATGTGAACAGAGACAAAAAGCGATGCGTGCAGTGATTCTAACTGCATTCATATGTTTATTTCAAGTGTCTATGCGGGTGAGCATCTAAACCGTGGGCGACAACGCACGGCAGTCAGTTGGAGGGGGCGCTCGCCACCCGGTCTAGTGTCGCCAGATCTTCGCCCGTCAGCAATTGTGCGAAACGAAGCAATCAAGTTTCTCTTCAGCGTAATCGAAGAGAAGGCAGTGCCGACGAACGCGGGTGTTCATCACGTGATGTTGGCATCTGTCAATGATGTCTGGTGACATTCGCAATGCTTGCATCTTGGTTGCTGCCGTTCGTCTCAAGTCATGTTGTCCATTAGCCTTTGACACCCTTGGCAACACGAGTGAATTGTCATTTCTTCGTCTTGCTAATGGTTTGCTCTGGTCTTTGCAATCGCTGTGACAGTCGCCGACCTGTGGGAAATATGGCTTCACAAGGGTGAGACTGTATAGACTGTGGCTTGTGGGGGCGCGCCGACTGTTCCATGTTCCTCCGGGTTGTCGGCGTGTTGGATTTCTTCGGGAACTAGGTCCAAATGCAGAAATGGCCAGGCTTTATCTGCAAGTGAATTCTTCTTGGCTACGAGAAGTAGGGCCTTGCCAAATGAGTCGAAATTTTGATTGTTGTAATTTTGCAAATATGTGCGAAAAGCTTATCTAGTAAAACACTCCCTGAACCGGGGAACAAACCGGGGAACAGGAGAGTGGTTTTAAAGCAATAAATAAGCATTTATGCGGTATACAGCATGGGATTCAATTGACGCCAGCACCATTCAACACAACGCCACACAATGAAAACTCATTGTGTGGCGTTATTTTTGGCCCGCTAGATTGTGTGTGGTTGGCTAGAAATTCACACCGATTTCACACCGGAATCACACCGATCCTATTTCACGGCCACCAGGGAGGGCTTGGGCCGCGGGTAGTCCTCGCGGATGAACTTGCCCTAGGTTCGGAAAACCATTTCCACATCCTCGTGCCCTGGCTGGGCGACATCGTACCAAGGGCAAGAAGATAGAGTACGCAACCCGATTATGGCTAGCCGCGTGCGCTACAGCCCGCTTACTCCGGCGTAATGCCCGCAGCCTTGATCACCTGGCCCCACTTGGTGGTCTCTGCTGCTTGAAACTGCACCAACTCCGCCGGCGATGTGGTCCAGGCTTCTGAGCCGGACATGTCGAAGAATGCCTTGGCGGCAGCGCTGTTGACGGCATTGGTCAGCAGCTGGTTGAGCTTGGTGGCGACGGGGGCAGGGGTGTTTGCTGGCGTATAGGCCGCAAACCAATAGCCCATGTCATAGCCCTTCACACCTGCTTCCGCAATGGTAGGTACATCTGGGAGCTGGGCGCTGCGCTTTTGGGTGGAGTACCCCAGTGCGCGAAGTTTGCCGGCCTTGATTTGAGGCACGCCCGTGGAGACGTCGGTAATCATCAGGTTGATCTGGCCGCCCAGCAGGTCGGTAATGGCCAGCGGGTTGCTCTTGTAGGGAACGTGAAGAATATCGACACCGGCCAGCTGCTTCAGCATTTCGCCAGCGACTCGACTGGAAGAGCTGCCGCTGCCAAAGCTCAGCTTGCCAGGGTTCGCTTTGGCGTAAGCCAGCAGTTCTCCGACAGATTTATAGGGAGAGCCGGCAGGCACGACCAGCACCTGGCCGCCCTTGCCCAGACCTGTGATGGGCGTGAAATCCTTCATCGGGTCATAAGACAGCTTTTTATACAGATGCTCGTTGGCCGCGTGGGTGGTGTTGGTTGTAATGAGCACGGTGTATCCATCAGGCGCAGCCTTGGCCACAGCTTGCGCGGCGATCATGCCGCTGGCGCCGCCTTTGTTCTCTACCACAACGGGTTGCTTGGTTTGTTCGGAAACAGCTTGGCCCAATGCGCGAGCCAATTGGTCGGTGGCGCTGCCTGCTGCAAACGGCACCACAAAGGTAATGGCCTTGGTTGGATATTCGCCTTGTGCGAAGGCCATGGGGCTCAGTGCGAGTGCTGCGCCAAAGGTGAGCGCGGTACGTCGTTTCAGAAATTTCATGGTTAGTCTCCTATTGCTTGTTGTAGAAAAATTCAGCGTGCAGAACCTGCAAGCAGTGGTTCGAGGTGGCTTGGCACAGCGACAGGCATTTCAAGCACCCGGAAACACAGCGTTTTGCCATGGCTGTCCAAGTTCAGCGAGTCGTTCACGCCGCCGTCCAGCACCTTGTCTATCACCAGGTTCATGGCATGCAGCTGTGGCAGCAGATATCGCTGCACCTGGCTGGGCTGGCGGTCGGCAAACAGGCGCATGACAGCTTGCTCCGTCACCTGTTCGCACACCACGCTCCATAAATCGGGGTGCCAGGCGATGACGCTGATGTTTGAGCGGTTGCCTTTATCACCCGTGCGCCCATGCGCAAGGCGGTACAGCGGCACCGTAATGGTTGAGTTCATGGCTTACTCCTGATGAGGTTGGGCCCAGCGGAAGCCGGTCGTAATTTGGTGCTGCGGCACCAGGCAAGACACCATCCCCAAGCGTTGGCGCATATGGGTGCGGACGCCGCCGCCGCCCGCCGGGCCGCAGCAATACAGGGCATTGATTTCTCGCGGCAAGCGCGCCGCAGTGGCGTGTTCAGCGTGCTGCCAGGCCATGCGCAGGCGCACGTCTTGCGACGCGTTCGCCAGGTTTTTATTGGCGAGCCAGTCGCTGCTGTCGTTTCCCCAGACACTGGTGACGCCAATCAGGTCGGTTCTGATGGGCGCTATACCTGCCAGGCGTTTGGCAATGGTCTGCGCAGCCAAGCGTGCGCGCTCAGCAGCTCTTGGGCCAGCGTAAGAGATTTCTCCCTCTGCAAACCAGCCGGATTCAAAACAGACATTGACCTTCAGCGTCTCTGGCCGGGGGTGGCCAATTACGCCTTCCAGCCGCACCCGGTTTTCGCCGACTGGAATCACCTTTGCCTGCGAGATATCAGCAATGACATCGGGCGTGAGGTAGCTGGCTGGGTCGTGAATTTCGTAGAGCAGTTGCTCTTTGACGGTGGCAGCGTTAATGCAGCCGCCCGTGTTTGCAGGCTTGAAGATGGTGCAGTTGCCATCACTTTCAATCTCCGCAATCGGGTAGCCCAGTCGTTCCATATCCGGAACCTCTTTGTACCCGGGGTCGGCGAAATAGCCACCCGTCACCTGGGTTCCGCACTCCAGCAAATGCCCGGTCATCGTGGCTTTGGCCAGGCGATTCCAGTCGTCCCATGCCCAGGCAAAGTGCGCCATGGCAGGCCCAACCACCAACGAAGGGTCGGAAACACGGCCGCACACCACAATGTCTGCGCCTGCCTGCAATGCATCGGCAATTGGGCGGGCACCAATATAGGCATTGGCGCTGACCAACGGCTGCTTAGGCATGTCCGTGCCAAGCGCTGTTTCAAGCAATGGGTAGTGTGCCGGCGCGCTGAGGTCGTCACCATGCACAACCGCTATTTTTGGCGCCCGAGTACCGAGTTCCTTTGCCAAGGCTGCAATGGCCCGAGCAGCACCTTGCGGATTGGCCGCTCCAAAATTGCTCACGATTCGTATGTGGTGCTGCAAACAATCGGCCAATACGGGGCGCAGAAACTCCAGCATCAGTGGCTCATAACCCGCTTCAGGGTTCTGGCGCCGTGCCAGTTGTGCAAGCGCCAAGGTGCGCTCTGCCAGCGTTTCAAATATCAGAACCGCTGGCTTGCCTTGCTGAACCAGCTCCTGCACCACCGGGCCGGCGGCATCGATCCGATCGCCTGAAAAACCCGCTGCACAGCCGATGAGCAGGGGCCTTGTCTCGTTGTTCGCTCTTGTCATGGCATCTCCTGTTGCCCACTATAGGAAAAGCGCGGTAAGCTGTGAAATCGATAATTAAGATTAATTAATCTGCATTACAAATGAATCTGTCTGCGCGTGACATCCAAGCTTTTCTGGTGCTGGCCAAGCAAAAGAACTTCACCCAGGCCGCCAGCCTGTGCCATTTGTCGCAACCTGCGTTCAGTGCGTTGATACGCGCTTTGGAGCAAACAGTAGGGCTCAAACTGTTTGACCGCAGCACCAGACACGTTGTGCTGACTCGCGAAGGCGAGCGCTTTCTGCTGTCTGCAGAGCGCCTGGCGTCTGAGTTTGCTGCTTGCGAGAGGGCCATGCGCGACACAGCCCAGCTCGCCCAGGGCCATGTGTCGGTTGCGTTGTTGCCGTCTTTGGCTGCCGGTTGGTTGCCCTCAGTACTTAAAGAATTTACGAGCCAGCACCCTGGTGTTCGCTTGGATGTGCTGGATGTGCTGTCTGAACCCTGTATTGCCGCAGTGGCCAATGGCGACGCCGACTTTGCGTTGGCTGCCATCCGTGTGGACACGCCAGACCTCAAGGCCGAGCCGTTTTGCAGCGACGGCTTTTACATGGTGTGCCCGGAGGGCCACCCTTTGGCTGGCAAGTCCAAGTTGTCAGTGAAGGATTTGAAGACGTGGCCTTTCATCCACTTGGCGCGCCATAGCAGCGTTCGCCAGTATTTGGATGCGGCGTTCTTCCCGCAAACCATGCAAACCTTTGTCGAAGTGGAGCAACTGGCAACAGTCATGGGCCTGGTGCAAGCCGGGCTGGGGGTCACCGTGGTTCCGGCGCTCAGCCTGTTCCATTTTGACAAGCCGGGTCTGGTGACACGCTCCTTGCACTTGCCGGGAATGGACAGGCAAATCTACATGGTGCGAAAGCGGGAGCGCGGCCTCTCGCTGGTGGCCGATGCGCTTTACCGGCAGATGCAAGTGATGCGGCCAACGACTTCTTGAATTTGCGCAGTCGGAAAAAGCCGGAATCGGCCTTTGGGCCGGCCTGTAGCACAAGCCAAGTCACCCCACGCATAACGGCAACGTAGCGGTTCCTCGGGCGCTTCGGCAGCCAGTCAACTCTCAAGCCATACCCCCAAAACCCGCATAATCCTCTCTCCAGCAATCTCCGCACGGCCCGCACCAGCCAACGCAGAGCGCCGCAGCAACCCGCCCATCCACCCACCCCCATCTCCCGTGCTTCCGCAAAAACGCCAAGGATTCATCCTGACTCGCAATTGGCGAGACACGCCGGCTGGTACGGAGTTGGAGTACTGGTTGGCGACGGATGCTGGGCCGCTGAAAGTGTTGTTGACGGGGCAGACATCGGTCGCGTTTGTGGAGGCGCGGCACAAAGTGGCGGTGCAAACGCAATTGCTGGCCTTGGCTGGGGTGGAGCTGCGTGAGCTGGGGCTGAAGAGCTTTCAGCAGCAAGCGGTATTGGGCGTTTACGCCAAGCAGTTTCGGCACATGGGGCGCTTGGCGCGCTCGCTCAAGCAAGTAGGCATATCGTTGCTGGAGGCCGATGTGCGCCCGCACGAGCGCTACTTGATGGAGCGCTTTATCACCGCAGGCGTGCAGCTGGAAGGAGGGCGGGCCGACAACGCGACGCTGCTCGATTGCAAGCTGCTGCCGGCGCCTGACTACCGGCCTGCGCTGAAAGTGGTTTCGCTGGATATCGAGACCAGCCAGTTCCAAGACCTGTACTCCATCGCGCTGGACGGTTTGCCCGAGCGCGTGGTTTACATGCTGGGCGAGGCGCCTGCCGAGCCGGCGCCGCCCGCCGGATTTGCGCTGGTTTATTGCGCCACGCGCAAGGCCCTGATCGACCAGCTCAACGACTGGTTTGCGCGCAACGATCCGGACATCATCATTGGCTGGAACGTCATCCAGTTTGACCTGCGCGTGCTGCAAAAAACCGCCGACGCCTGCGAAACACCGCTGCTCTTGGGGCGCGAGCGCACGCCCATCAAATGGCGCGCCCACCCTGGCAAGCAAGACTACTGGTTTGCGCCCATGCCTGGCCGTGCGGTGATCGACGGCATCGAGGCGCTGCGCGCTGCCGTCTGGAGCTTCCCCTCGTTCAGCCTGGAGAACGTCTCGCAAGAGCTGCTGGGCGAGGGCAAAGCCATTGGCGACGAATACGACAAAATGGCCGAGATCGAGAGGCGTTTTCAGCAAGACAAGCCCGCGCTGGCGCTGTACAACATACGCGATTGCGAGCTGGTCTTGCGCATTTTCGACAAAGCCAAACTGCTGCAATTTGCCATGGAGCGCGCCCACACCACGGGCCTGCAGATCGACCACTTTGGCGGCTCCATCGCCGCCTTCAGCCACCACTACCTGCCGCGCATGCACCGCCTGGGCTACGTTGCGCCCAACGTGGGCGATGTGCAAGGCAAATCGTCGCCCGGCGGCTATGTGATGGATTCCAAGCCTGGCTTCTACGACTCAGTAGTGGTGCTGGATTACAAAAGCCTGTACCCATCCATCATCCGCACCTTTTTGGTAGACCCGGTGGGCCTGGCCGAAGGCCAGCACGCCAGCCACCCCGAGCAGCAAATACAAGGCCCGGGCGGCACGCTCTTCTCGCGCCAAAAGCACTGCTTGCCCGCCATTGTCACCACGCTCTGGCAGGCCCGCGACGAGGCCAAACGCTCCAAAAACGAGCCGCTATCGCAAGCGTTGAAACTGGTGATGAACTCGTTCGCTGGCGTGCTGGGCGCCACCGAATGCCGCTTCTTCAACCCGGCCTTGATATCGGCCATCACCTTGCGCGGCCACGAAATGGTCAAGCTCACCCGCAAGCTGGTGGAGAAGCGCGGCTACGAGGTGATCTACGGCGACACGGACTCGATCTTCATCTGGCTCAAACGCACCCACAGCAACCAAGAGGCGCATGCCGTGGCTGCCGAGCTGGCTGCCGAGATCAACACCTGGTGGGCGCAAACCTTGCGCCAAGAGCAGGGCCTGGAGAGCTTTCTGGAAATTGAGTTTGACACGCACTACAAAAAGTTCTTCATGCCCACCATCCGTGGCTCAGACGTGGGCAGCAAAAAACGCTACGCCGGCCTGAGCGTAGACCTGGCGGGCAACGAAGCCATGGTCTACCGCGGCCTGGAAATGGCGCGCAGCGACTGGACGCCGCTGGCCCGCCAGTTCCAGGAAGGCTTGCTATCGCGCGTGTTCCAAGGCCTGCCTTACCGCGACTTTGTGGTGGACTATGCGCAGGCCACGCTGGCTGGGCAAAAAGACGATCTGCTTATCTACCGCAAGCGCCTGCGCAGCCGCCTCGACGCTTACGTGGCCAACGTGCCGCCCCAAGTGCGCGCCGCCCGCATTGCCGACGATTACAACCAGCGCATGGCACGCCCCCTGCAATACCAAAACGGCGGCTGGATCCGCTACATCATCACCAAAAACGGCCCCGAGCCGTTGGAAGCGCTGCACTCGCGCATCGACTACGAGCACTACCTGAGCAAGCAACTGCAACCCATTGCCGATTCCATCCTGCTACCGCTGGGCGAAAGCTTTGCCGGGCTGACTTCGGTGCAGGGGGAGTTGTTTTAGCGTTTCTACAGCTCTTTCTAGAATCTTTCTGCACGCTGTATTCAGCGGCAGAGATTCGTCCGCAAACCGAATAGGGTGCAAGGATGTTTGGGAATGAGGTCTGTATTGGAGCCGGCAGAAAATTTGGCTGTTTCTGCTGCGGCAGTTGTTCGGTTAAACCGAACAACTGAAGGCTTAGGCCGTACAGCATCCTCAACGATGTGAAAGTTGTACTTGCTGATTGAGTATCAGGCCTTCTCAGACCGCTTGGGGCCTTGGCTGCAGCTGCTCGGCGTCCTCAACTTGCTAGATCAAGAACCAGCTCATTTCAGATTCCCCAAACGATCCGCCGCATCCCGTAATTTCTCCAGAGCCTCGGTCGCACCTGCAATAGATTGCTCGGTGGAGCCGGGCGCATCCTCAGGTGCTGCGCGCAAGCCTGCAGCGATTGCATTCTGCAGTGCACGGAATGTGCCGCTATTTTTTGCCTTGGGTAGCTCGCTTTCGAGGAGTTCACAGGCAACGTCTGCCAGCCGCAGGCTGGCGTGCTGGAGTGTCAACTGGGCATTCAGTACGGGCTGCGGTGCTTTATCTGCTTGGTCTGAAGCCTCGCCAGAAAAACTGGCTTCCAGGCGGTTGACTACCTCGGCGTTCATGCTGCGGCCGCTATCACGGGCAGCAGTTTCAATCTTCTCTCGCAATTCTGGAAGCATGCGCAGCCCAAATGGCGCTATTTGCCCTGTTGGAGCAGTTGTTGTATTTGGTGCTTTTGCCATAGTTACGCAGTGTAGTTAAAAAGGGGCTTGCGCTCTATAACTACGCGGCGTTATTATGAATACGCCGCGTAGTCATTTGGTGGGAAGTAGGAGAGTTGCTGGAGCCATGCCGCTCTCAGGAAGGCAGGTCCAGAACCCTTCTTCTTTGTCCTCGGAAGGCTGCGCGGGACAGCGTGCAATAAGTAGTTAGTCAATCCAACCAACCCAGGAGATAAGCCATGCCATGCAGCCACCTTTTCAATATGCACATGGCCGCCAGGCGCAGTGCAGACTGCGGCGTAGAGGACGATGTGCGTTTGTACCATCACCAGGCGGTCAACCTGTTCCGCAGCTTGCGCGGCATCAACGCTGTGCTAGCAGTTTTGTCTGCAGAGACGGGCGAGGATTTCAGCGACGATGCCATGGAGTTGGGCGACTATTTGCGCGGCGGCCTGGTCGAGGCGGCGGCCATGCTGACGGAAGGGGCGCTGGTGCAGTTTGAGCATGCGCAGAAGAACCCTGTGGGCCCGGATTTGGGCGGAATTGAGATCAGCTGAGCTCTTAGTGCTGCCCTGTGCGCGCAAAGCGCCCTGGGGCGGCAGGCTATTTTTTGGGGAGCTCAACCCCGGCTTCCAACAGCAAGGCTTTGAGCCGCTGGGCCAGCACTTCCAGATCGGCTGGGGCGGTGGTGGTGATTGCGTGCTTCTGGGCTATAGCGCTTATCACCTGGTGGGTTTGGGCCAGGCTCAGCAGGGCGTCTTGCAGATACTCGTTCAACTCTTTGCCTTGCGCACGCGCTATGGCCTGGAGCTGGGTGCGAACGTCGCCGCCCACGCCAATGCTGATGTCCGCACCGTTGTCGGGCCGTGGCAGCACGCGCACTTTAAGTTGTGCGCGCTCGCTGGGAGTGCGCAGGTCGACGCCTCTGGGGCGGCTGCTGGCCGAAGGCTCTTCCAAGCCGGCCGAGAGCCAGGCGGCAGAAACCTCCAGCGCATCGGCCAACCTTTTGAGCACGGCGCGCCGTGGCACGGCTTTGCCGTTTTCGTAACGCGCAAGCTGGGTGGGGGCCATGTCGCAATGGCGCGCCAACTGGGTTTGCGTCAGCCCCGCTTGCTCACGGGTGGCGATGAGTCTGTCTTGGAAGGTTTGCATCTCAGTTTGACCCAGAGCAGAACAATGGTGTCGAAATATAGTTCAAATAGTACATAGAGTTCATTAAGTACCAGAGTGTACGGAGAGGGATTGCATGGAAGGAGAGCTTTTGCAGGCGCCGCCGCTTGCCAGCCACCGGCGGTGTGCCGCCTTTGGGCACCGGGTGCACCAGGGCGGCACGGTGGTTGACAGGGCTGCAGCCCGCATTGCCGCAGGGGTGCGCGCATCTGCAGCGCCTCAGCCTAACAAAACCATGGAGGTAGGCAATGACTACGAGCCAGCCCTTTGATCTACCTGCGGCAGCGCGGCGCCATGCCTGCTGCGGCGTGCATGGCGATGTGTATTTGCGCCGGCACGAGGCGGCCAGCCTGATCCGGAGTTTGCGCGGCATTGACGCAATTGCCGAGGTGCTTTCGGTGGAGTCAGACGATCCCGGCAAGCAAGACGCCGTTGCACTGGGCGGCTTTCTGCGCGGCGGGCTGATAGATGCTATTGCCATGCTGACAGCCTGCGCGCTGGAGCACGTGGAGCGCGACTTGGAGAGGCAGGCCAAAGCAGCGCGGTCGTAGCCCTTAGTTTTTCCGCTGGCCTTTTTGCTGCGCCCAGGCCGCGGCCTGCAGCCATCTCATCTTGAACGGCGCCACCAGCCAGCCAGGTGCGCCGAAACCTTGTCTCGATTCTCTTGTGGTGCATGCGTTGCACGGTTTCAGAAAGGAAGGGCTATGAAGGAAGATTTCCTCAAGGTTTCGGCTGCAGTGGGCGCTGCTTTGGCGGGGAGTGCGCAGCTGGGCGTGCAGTTCAGCCGCAGGCAGGTGTTGCTCTCGGCCGCTGCCGCAGGTACAGGCTTGGTCAGCTCGCCTGCAATGGCCAAAGCTTTTCCCAGCAAGATGGTGCGAATCGTAGTGCCGTACGCGCCGGGCGGCGCAACCGATGTGGCTGCACGCATGGTGGCGGTCAAGCTGAACGATATTTGGGGCCAGCCCGTGGTGGTAGATAACGTTACCGGGGCCAGCGGCATTTTGGGCGCGCAGACCGTGCTGCGCCAACCGCCCGATGGCTATACGCTGATGGTGACAGTAGCCAACACGCAGGCCATCATGCCGCACATTCAGCGCATGCCGTTCGATCCGCTGCGCGATTTCAGCAGCGTAACGCTGTTGGCGCGGGCGCAATCGGGTTTGATGGTGCGCGGTGATATGCCGGTAAAAACGCTAGCCGATCTGTTTGCTTACGCCCGCGCCCTGAAGGCGCCGTTGCCCATTGGCGATTGGGGCCTGGGCTCTTCCGGGCATTTGCTGGCGGCCGGCCTGGCGGTAGACGAGAAGTTTGAGGTTACGCATATCCACTACCGTGGCGTAGCGCCAGCTTTGCAAGCAGTGTTGGCGGGGGAGATCAGCGTAAGCGCTGCCGATGTTGCATCAGTCTTTCCGCACCTGCGGGCCGGATCGGTGCGCTTCTTGGGGCTCAACGGCATGGCCCGCCACCCGGAGCTTAAGGACACGCCCACGTTCAACGAATCGGGCATTGCCGACCACGACAACTACGCCTGGGTAGGCGTTTTTGCCCCCGCCAAGACGCCTTTGGAGCTGCGGGAGGCCATTGCCGCTGCCATTCAAAAAGTATGCTTGGCTCCCGAGATGCAGCCCCAGTTTCTGGACCGCGGCTTTATCACCGCCCGCTCCGGCCCCGCAGCCTTCGAAGCCGAGTGGCGCGAGACCTATGAGCGCTTTGGCAATTTGGTAAGAAAGACGGGCGTCAAGGCGGATGCTTGATGTTGGGCGTGGCCAAGCGCGGAACTTGGGTTGGCTGAAGCGGTTTGGCGCAGCGTAGCCCGTAGCTGATGCACATAGTCAGCTAATCTAGGCGGCTTTGGTGGCAGCCACCGAGTCAACGTTTAAGCCGTCCAGTACGCTCAACGACGACAAGATCAAGGCCGAGCAGGTCCAGCAGATGGATCACTTTGTCGAGCTGAACCGTCCCTTTCCCGCGCTCCAGCTCCCCAACAAAGCGAAGCCCAATGTCCCCCAACCCGGCAATGTCTGCTTGCGTCAGTTTCTGGGCCTTGCGCCGCTGCTTTGCCAGCTTGCCCAGATCGGTCGCCGACTGTATATGCCCGCTCAGGAGTGGTTCGGAGTCCATAAAACGAAGAAAAAGTTCCCTATCGGGAATATTTTAGGGGAAACAGCCTTGTTTTAGGCGAATAATTCCCGATCGGGAATGATTGCTGACGGATACCCCGCAAAAGCAGCCTGGCTAGCCAGCAGCGGCAAGATTTGAAGCTTGCTGTGTCAGTGTTGTTGACGCGCTGCGGGTCCACTATCAAGAGCGTACTGCATGCGTTGCGCGCCAGCTTCTCTTGAGCCGCGCCTCAGCAATACTGCCGAGCCAGGGTGGCCTGCGTTCTGGGGCTGTTACGCAAGTAGTTTTTGTTGAGCAGCTCGGCATGAAATGGTATGAACTTGGCACGTGCGCTGGGCCGCCAGAGTTTCGTCCATGCATGCAGGTGCTGGCGCTAAAGCCTGGTGCCTGCTGACTGGCCCATGCAGTTGAAGCGTCTCCAAAAGCGTGGAGTAACTTGTGCCCGTGTCAGCTTCTCCGCCACCGCCACAGCAACCGCCTGTGGCGCAGCAGGCATCAAGCCTTTCTCACAAACTCCGATTTCAGTTGCATGCTGCCAACGCCGTCGATCCGGCAGTCAATATCGTGGTCGCCGCCAATGAGCTTGATGTTTTTCACCTTGGTGCCCACCTTTACCACTTGCGAAGAGCCTTTGATTTTGAGGTCCTTCACCACCGTCACCGTGTCTCCGTCTTGCAGCACATTGCCTACCGCATCTTTGGTAACTTGCGCTTCTTCCTCTGGCTCCTCCACAGGCTGAGCGCTCCATTCGTGGGCGCATTCAGGGCAGATCAGCAGCGGGCCATCGGCATAGACAAACTCGGATTGGCATTGAGTGCAAGGGGGAAGCGTAGATACCATGAAATTTTCTTTACGGGTAAGTTGGGAAAATTTCATTCTATGGGTGTGCCTGTAGCGTGCTCGTAGCTATATCCGTGCAGGTGGGTGCGGATCAATGTACAGCTAATAGGGTTTGCTATAGGTTTTGCTGCAGCTTTTTAACCTGTTAAAGCAGTTTGATTGCGGTCAGTTGAGCCCCAGTAAGGAAAGGGCGGGCATCGAGATTTTTGGAAAGGTTGCAACGTTCTCAGCAAAGAGCTTCGTAGACTGCTCTTTGCTAGGTAACGGAGGGCATCACTTGGGTGATGATCTGGTTTTTGACATTACCAAATTTTGTCGATGGAACCGCTGTGGTGATTCGCCTCAAGCCTGGCTTTGCAGGTAGTTGGCCAGGCCGAGTTTGTCGATCAGGCCCAGTTGCTTTTCCAACCAGTAGGCATGGTCGGTTTCGGTGTCGGCCAGCTGGGCCAGCAAAATGTCGCGGCTGACGTAATCGCGGTGCTGCTCACACAACGCCATGCCTTTTTGCAAGGCGGCACGCACTTCGTATTCGGTGTCCAGGTCTTTGCGCAGCATCTCGGGCACGGTCTCGCCGGGCGTGAAGGCTTTGGGGCGCATGTCGGGCCGGCCGCCCAGCATCAGAATGCGGCGCAGCAGCGCGTCGGCGTGCTGGGTTTCTTCCTGCATCTCGTGGTCGAGGCGGGTGTAGAGCTTGGTAAAGCCCTGGTCTTCGTAGGTGCGCGAGTGCACAAAATACTGGTCGCGGGCGGCCAGCTCGCCCTGGAGCAGTTCTTTGAGGTAGCTGACAACTTCTGGATGGCCTTGCATAGCGGGAGGGGCAGATTGCGCGTGGATGGGAAAACCAAGCAGTATGCAGGCTTTGCGGCGGGCTTTCCAGCAAGTGCCGGGATTGTTGAGCGCTGGCGCTGGCGCTGCAAGCCGTAGGCAGAGGCATTCGCATTCCGGTTGGTGTTGGCCGTGCATGCCGGGCTCGCAGCGGGCTTGTCAAGCAAAGCGCAAGCTGATCGGGCTCGCAGCGGGCTTGTCAAGCAAAGCGCAAGCTGATGCTGCCCATGCCTTGCACGCGCAGACAAACGTTGTCGCCAGCTGCCACGGCCACGGCTTCGGTGATTCCGCCCGAGAGGATGACCGCGCCCGCCGCAATGGCCTGCCCGCGTTGGGCCAGGTGGTTGGCAAGCATGGCGACGGCGGTTGCTGGGTGGCCCAGCACAGCGGCGCCTGCGCCCAGCGCTACCGGTGTTCCGTTTCTCTCCAGCACCAGGCCCACGGTGCGCAGATCTACCGCCTCCGGCCGCAGCGGCTGCCCGCCCACGGCAAAGCGGGCTGCGGAGGTGTTGTCGGCGAGCACGCTTTTCAGGTCGAACTTGAAATCGCGGTAGCGGCTGTCGATGACCTCAATGCCTGGCAGCACAAAATCGGTGGCGGCCAGTACGTGGGCTATGGTGCAGCCCGGGCCTTGGAGAGGGTGCTTGAGCACGAAGGCTATCTCGGGCTCTACCTTGGGGTGGATGAGCTCGGCCACCTGCACGGTGCCGCCTTCTGGCACGCTGAAGTAATCAGCCAGAAAGCCGAAGACGGGCGAGGCCACGCCCATTTGCTGCATTTTGGCGTGCGAGGTGAGGCCTGCTTTGTAGCCGATGATGCGGACTCCACGCGCCAGCTTGCGCTCGCGAATGCGGTCTTGAATGGCGTAGGCATCGTCCCAATCCATGTCGGGGTGCTCGTCGGTGATTTTGAGCGTGTCGTGGGCCTGCAGCTCGCAGTTTTCCAGGTGTTCTGCGAGTTGCTCAATGCTGTTGCTGGCCAGTGCCATGGTGGGTTTTCCTTTCTGCGCTTCGGTGTTTCTGTGCTTCTGCGCTTCTGCGCTCAAGCGGGTTCAGACCAGGCGCAGCGAGCAATGGCCGATGCCGCCGATGCTCAGGCGCAGGTGGTCGCCGGCTTGCACCGGCACCATGGCGGCAAGCGACCCGGAGAGCACCACTTCGCCTGCTTCCAGTGCAATGCCGTGCATGCCCAGCGTATTGGCCAGCCAGGCCACGGCGTTGGCCGGATGGCCCAGCGCTGCAGCACCTGCACCGGTGGCGACGATTTCTCCGTTTTTCTCTAGCACCATGCCGCAGGTGCCCAGGTCGACGCTGCGCGGGTCGACCAGCCGATCGCCCAGCACAAATGCGCCACAACTGGCGTTGTCGGCCACCGTGTCTTCGATCTGGATCTGCCAATCGCGGATGCGCGAGTCGACGATCTCAAAGCAGGCCATCACGCCTTCGGTGGCGGCCAGCACCTGGGCCGCGCTGACGCCCGGGCCCTGGAGCTTTTGCTTGAGCACAAAGGCAATTTCGCCTTCAGCCTTGGGTTGGATGAGGCGGTTGGCGGGCACGGGCTCGCCCTCGTTGTAGGCCATGTCATCGGTGAGCCAGCCAAAATCGGGCTGGAACACGCCGAGCATGTCCATCACGGCTTGCGAGGTGACGCCGATTTTCTTGCCGATTACGCGCTCGCCTGCTGCCAGCCGGCGCGCCAACAGGTGTTGCTGGATGGCGTAGGCATCGTCAATGCTGATGGCCGGGTAGCGCTTGCTCAGCGGCTCTACCACCTGGCGCTGGGCGAGGGCGCGGTAGAGCTCATCGCCCAGTTGTTGTAAGGGCAGGGCGCTGCTCATGGCTGGGCGCTTGGGGCTGGAGGTTTCCTCAAAGCTTGATGCAGACATTTTTCAGCTCCGTGTAGAACTCCAGCGAATGCACGCCGCCTTCGCGCCCTATGCCCGATTGCTTGGCGCCGCCGAAAGGCGTGCGCAGGTCGCGCAAAAACCAGCTGTTGACCCAGGAGGTGCCGACGTTCATGCGTTGCGCCACGCGGTGTGCACGGGCCACATCGCTGGTCCAGATAGCGCAGGCCAGGCCGTAGACGTTGTCGTTGGCTTTGGCGAGCACTTCTTCCTCGCTGTCAAAAGGCATGATGTGGCAGCAGGGGCCGAAAATTTCCTCTTTCAGCACGCGTGCGTTGTCGCTCAGTCCCGTCCATATGGTGGGCTGGATCCACGAGCCTCCCGCATACCTGGCGCCCATCTCGGGCACGCCGCCGCCAGTGACGACGGTGGCACCTTCTTCGACGGCGAGCCGGTAGTAGGAGAGCACTTTGTCCTGGTGCTCTTTGCTGATGAGCGGGCCGAGGCGGGTGTCGATGTCTTCGGGGATACCGATCTTCCAGCCCTCAACCTGCTGCTTCAGTGTGGCTACAAAGCGCTCGAAAATCGGGCGCTCCACATACACGCGCTCAGTGCCCAGGCACACCTGGCCGCTGTTGACGAAGGCCGAGCGCAGCGTGCCTTCAATGGCGGCGTCGAAATCGCAATCGGCAAATACGAGTGCCGCGTTTTTGCCGCCCATTTCCATGCTGACCGGGCGCGCGCCTTGGGCGGCGGCCTTCATGATGGCCTCGCCCGTGCGGGTTTCGCCGGTGAAGGTGATCGCATCCACGCCGGGGTGGGTGGTGACGAACTCGCCTGCCGATTCCGGCCCGAAGCCGTGCACCACGTTGTAGACGCCGGGCGGAATGCCTACCGCGTTCATGACTTCGCCGAGCAAGGCGGCCGTTTGCGGCGTTTCTTCCGAGGGTTTGACCACCACGGTGTCGCCACAGGCGAGCGCGGGGCCGATCTTCCAGGTCATCAGCAGCAGGGGAAGGTTCCAGGGGCAGACCACGCCGACCACGCCCACCGGGGTGCGGTAGCCGTAGTTGATGGCGCCACGGCCATCGGGGGTCTGCATCTCGAAGAATTCGGTGGGCACGTTTTTCACCACGTCGGCGAAGATTTTGAAGTTGGCCGCGCCGCGCGGTATGTCGATATGGCTGGCCAGGCTGCGGGGCTTGCCGGTGTCTTCGCATTCAGCGGCGAGAAACTCTTCAAAGCGCTGGTTGATGCCGTCGGCCAGCGCGTACAACCTGTCCACGCGTTCGGCCAGCGGCATGCGCGACCAGGGGCCGTTCAGGGCGGCCCGGGCGGCGGCTACGGCGGCGTCTACCTGGGCGTGGTCGGCCTCGTGCACCTTGGCGATGACTTCGCCCGTCAAGGGCGAGCGCTTGTCGAAGCAGCGGCTGGACGCGACGTATTCGCCGTTGATGAAGTTTTTGATTTCTTTCATGGGGTGTTGCTCTTTCGGGTGGATCACGGGGCCAGGCCCAGCTCTTGCAGGCCGGCCAGCGCAATTTCGCTGTCTTGCGCCTCGCTGCCGCCGGAGACGCCTATGCCGCCAATGCATTCACCTTGCTCGACAATGGGCAGCCCGCCGCCAAACGCCACAAAACGAGGGCGCTGCAGCAGGCCAGTGCGCACCGCTGGGCTGTGGCTTTGCAAGGCGGCCTGCCAGTCGCCGGTAGCCAAGCCAAAGCTGGCGGCGGTGTAGGCTTTGTCGATGGCAATCTCGACCGAGTGCAGCGGCGCGCCCGCCATGCGTGCAAAGGCTGCGGGCAAGCCCGCCGCATCGACCACCGAGACGTTCACGCGCACCTGCAATTGCGTGGCGTGCCAGATGGCGGCTTGCACGGCGCGCAGCGCGGCAGGCGCATCAATCACTCTTTGGGCGGCGCTGCACAGGCCAATTTCTGCTGAGGTTGGGGGCATGGTGGACTCCTTGTCGTTCAGGTGTAGACCTCGGTGAACGAGGGCACCAGGTAGCCGGTGTGGTAGAAGATGCCGCTGCCCAGCATGTCTTCGGTCCAGGTAGTGATCGGGCGGTCGCGCTGGGCCAGGTAGCCCATGCCGGCAAAGGTTTCGTTGCGGTTGCCGCTGGGGTCGAAGAAGTAGATGGTTTCGCCGCGGGTGATGCCGTGGCGTGTGGGCGAGACGTCGATGCGCACCTTGTTCTTGGCCATCACGTCGGCGGACTTGAGCACGTCGTGCCAGGAGTCGAGGAAAAAGGCCACATGGTGCAGGCCGCTGCGTGGGCCGCCAACAAAGGCAATGTCGTGCGGTTTGGTGGTGGTGGCCATCCAGGTGGCGAGTTGGCGGTCGCCTTCCGGCCCGAAGAGCACTTGCTCGGTCAGGTAGAAGTCGAGGCATTCGCGCATGAAGCGGGTGTTGTCCTCGACGGTGTTGGTGCCGGTTTCGGGGTTGATCTCGCACATCAGCAAGGCGTGGTCCAGCCAGTGCACGCCTGAGCCGCGCAGGTCGTCGGGCCACGGGTCGGGGTTGGTGCTGCCTACATCGGTGCCGACCAGCTCTTTGCTCGCATACAGGCGGAAATCATGGCCGCTGGGCAGCTGAAACTGCAGCATGCGGCCCGTGGCCGGCAGCGTATCTGCGGGCAGAAACCGGGTGCTGATGCCCCAGGCTTCGACGCGTTTTTGCAGCTCGTCCAGATCGCTGTCCTGCTCTACCTTGAAGGCGATATGGTTCAGACCAGCCCGGTCGCTCTCGGTCAGGATGAGCGAGAACTTGTCCCACTCGTCCCAGCATTTGAGGTAGACCTGACCGGCATCGTCCCGCAGGACGGTTTTCAGGCCCAGTACTTTTTCGTAGTGGTGCAAGGCGGCCGCCATGTCCATCACTCTGAGGTTGACGTGTCCTATGCGCAGTACTCTCATGGTTTGTCTCCGGGTTGTTGTTGGTGGGCCGCGGCTGCTGGTGCAGGCTCTGCGGCCACCGGGGGGCCAAAGCTGTTGCAGCTTTGGGAAAAGGGTTTGCTCAGCCGGGCGCACACCTGCAGCTGCACCGCGCCTGCGGGGGCTGTGCGACAGGCCAAGGTGTAGCCCTGGCTTTGCTCGCTGGCGCTGACATGGGCACGGCTGACCGGGCCGAGCGCAGTGACCGGGCCGCTGAGAATGCGCACCTTGCACACGCCGCAGCCACCATTGGTGCAGCCGGCAGGAATGCCTTTGCGACCCAGGCGCAACATGCCCTGGAGCAGGCTTTCGTTGTTGCGGCAGTCGTAGCGCTCGCCCGATGGCGTGACGCAGACGCTGTGGACCGGGCTGGTTGGTGGTTTCAGCATGGGCGGACTCGCAGCGTTAAAGGCGTTTGAAAAGCGGGCTGCGCGGGCCTTGCACATCGGCGGCAGAGAGGAACTGCTCGGTGTAGATGTCGCGCTCGAACAGGCGGCCTTGCATCAGCGTGGCAATGCAGGCTTCCACCATGGGCGGCGGGCCGCACAAATAGGCTTTGTGGCCGGAGAAGTTGCCGCCAAAGTGCTGGCGCGCCACTTCGTGGACCCAGCCGTGCGCGCCGTCCCAGCTGCTGCAATCGGCGTCGTCCGAGAGTGCTGGCACATAGTGGAAACGCGGGTGCTGCGCGGCCAGGGCTTGCAGCTCCTGGTGGTAGTAAAGCTCTTGGCGTTTGCGCTGGCCGTAGACCAGGGTGATGGCTTCGGTGGCTTGGCGTGCCAGCAGATCCTGCAACATGGCGTAGATGCTCGACAAGCCCGAGCCGCCAGCCATCAAGATGACGGGCAGCGCTGCCGAGTGGCGCACAAAGAAACGCCCATATGGCCCGGCGAGGACCAGCTTGTCGCCCGCTTGCAGCTGCTGGTGCAGCCAGCTGGTGCCAGCGCCGCCGGGTACAAGGCGCACGTGGAGCTCAATGTGCTGGGCCAGACCTTCTGCGTTGGGCGCATTGGCGGCTGAGAATGCGCGGCTTTGCCCCAGGCCGGGAATCTGCAGCTGCACGTACTGACCAGCCTGGTAGCGCATGGGCTGGTCCAGCTCCAGTTGCAAGGCTTTGATGCTGGGCGTGAGCGAGTCAATGCGCGTGACCGTGGCCTGAAAATCGCGTACCGGGATCAGCTGTGCATCGGGATCGTCGTCGATCTCGGCCTCGATCACGGTGTCTGCCTCCAGCGTGGCGCAGCAGGCGAGCGTCATGCCGTTGTCGCGTTCCATGTCCATCAAGGCGAACGGGTTCGCTGCACCGTGGTCCACTTCTCCTTCGCAGACCTGCACTTTGCAGGTGCCGCACAGACCATGGCCACAAGCGTGCGGCAGGTAGATGCCTTGGCGCAGGGCGGCGTCGAGCATGCTCTGACCGCTGGCCACTTCGATGGTGGCACCCAGCGGTTCGATGGTCAGTTGGTAGCTCATTGGCTGGGCTCCATTTGCGTGTTTGAGGGCATGGCGAACCTGTCAGGAGAAAGAGCCACCTATGCCGCTCAGCCCTGGAGTGCGAAAGCGGATGACGTCCTTATGGCCCAGCCCGTTTTCCGCCAGGCTGCGCTCCGCATCAGGCTGCCAGCGCGTGCCGGATTTGAACCACTCGACGGCTTGCCAGTCGATCCGGGCAAAGTCCGGGTGCGCACCGTAGACCTGCGGCAGCACCTGCGCCGCCAAGGCGCTGAAGGGCATTGGGGCCGGCAGCATCAGGCAGACGGGCGAGCAGAACATGTGGTGGTCTTCCCAGCCGATGTAGAGCAACGGGTCGGCAAAGTTCTCGCGCCGATCTTTGGGCTCGTGCTGGTAGGCGTGGAGTGCGGTGATGCTCATGCTGTGGCCTTTGGGGAGGTGGCTGCCGGGGTGGCGGGGGTGGCTGGCGCTGAACTGCCGCGCCAGAGCGCAAAGTTGCGCTGGTCTTGCGAGCCTTCGAAATCCAGGTTGTCGCGGCCCGCGTTAAAGCCGTACCAGTCGCAAACTGCTGCCAGCGGGTCAAAGCCGGGTTGCGCAGGGTCGCAGCCTTCGGGGAAGCAATGGCCTTGGTAGATCTGATGCACGGGCAGCCAGGCCTGGGCGTATTTCTCTGGCTCGTGGTCGAAGATGTGCTTGCAGCCGTCGCTGCAGAAGTGGTATTTGTCGCCGAGGTAGTCTGATTCGCGGTAGCAGATCTTGCTGGGGTCGCCCGGCTCGGTAAAACCCATGGGTATCTGGCAGGTGGTGCACAGCATGGGCAGCGACCGGTTGTAAAAGCGCCGGCCGGCTTGTTGCTCGCGCCGGTAATGCTCCAGCCTGGGGCGGTAGTACTGGTCGAAGCTGTCGGGGTACTTCTGCGCCAGCCACTGGAGCTCGTCGTCCTCGGGCACCCAGGTGTGGAAGGGCGCGACGGCAGCGTAGTTGTAGAAGATGTTCCAGGCCTGGTGGCTGATGTGGTCCTTGCCTTCGCAAGCCTGCTTCCAGCCCATGGGCTCGCGGATGCCGTAGCGCGCCAGGTCGCGGAACAGCGCGCCGCCGTTTTCTTCGGCGTACATCTCCCAGGCCTCTTTCCAGCTCATCACCCGCTTGGGCAGCATGTAGTCCTGCATCATGCCCACCAGCGTGAGCAGGCGGTAGCCGCGCCAGAACCATTTGTCTATCCAGCGCTGCACGATGGGCACGTTGGCCGGGTCTTGCTCCAGCATGAACTTGATACATTCAATGCCCAGCGTCATATGGCGCGATTCATCGCTTTGTGCCGAAAAACCAAAGGTCACCGTGGACAGATCGCCGTTGTGCGCCGCGCCCGACATGAAGGGCACAAACAGCAGGTTGGTCAGCACGTATTCGAAAGCAAAGCTCACGGCCGTGAGAAATTCGAAGGGCCCGGCCGTCATCGCATCGTCAAAAAAGGACTTGGGTACCGAGAGAAACCAGACGCGGTCGTACCACTGCATGGCGTTGTGCATGCCGTTGAAGTATTTGTTGTAGTGGCTGAGTGCGTGGGTTTCGGTCTGGAAGTGGCGCAGCTCGTCGATGGACTGCATCTGCGCTGCCACGCGGGCACCGGCCCCGCTGAAGTGCCGGCCCACATGGGCAAAGCCACGGTGCGCGCAGTATTCGATGGGGGTGACCGCCTGCAGAAAAAGCTTGATGGCGTTGACGTAGCGCGCATCGCTGATGCCCAACTGGCCGTTGTTTTGTGCAAAGGCCTCGATCACCGCATAGAGCTTTTTCTCTTTTTCGCCCTGGTACTTCCAGTAGGCGTCCATGGTCAGGCGGAATGGGTCTTCCCAGCGGTCCCAGTCGTGGATTCGGATGCCTTCGTAGCGGTCGTAGGGGAAGACCCGGTCCATCGGCTGGTAGCTGGTGTCCCAGGCCAGGTCGCGGGTCATGACGCTGTAGCGTTCTTTGAAACCCAGTTTCTTTTTGATCACGGGGGTGTCCATGGTGTGTCTCCTTGGTGGTGTGGGGGGCTCAGCGGCCCCAGCTCAGCGTGAATTCGTCGTCGTCCTCATCGACGTTGCCGGAGAGCGTGACCAGGCTCACCTGCATTTGCTGCAGGTTGTAGGCTTGGCCGGTGTTGGCTTCTATGCTGGCGCGCCGGATCACCAGGCGCTCGGGGCAGTCGATCTTCACCAGACCGGGGGTGTAGGCGGCGCTTGCCTCGGCGTTGTCCGCCAAGATGGCTTCGACAACAGGGCGTGATTCCTCGTTGTTCTGAAAGGCGATAAAGACCTGAGAGCGCTTGGTTTGGGGCATGGCGTAATGCAATTGGTTGGGGTCAGACATCCAGCCCGGCTTTGCGGGCGCGGGCATTGAGGGCGGTGCGCACATCGGCAAGCGCCTGCTCGGCATTGGCAGTCAGCGCCAAGCCTGCAACCGGCGCCAGCGCGGCACACGCTTGCTCCGTATAGCGGCCATACCATTGGGAAAGCAGCTCGCGGTTGTGCGCCGATTCGGCGGCGGCAATCGTGGTGACTGCGTCTACCCAGCGAGCGGATTCGGTATGCCATTCGGGGATAAAGCTGCTCAGCATGGCCACGGCGGTGCCGCCTTGGAGCGCGAGCTGATCGTCTACGTAGTGGGTAAAAAACAGCGGGTACAGCAGGCCGTCGAGCGCCAGGTTCTGGGCCACAAACAATTCCATCGGGTCTTGCACCACCAGTGTGTCTTCCACATAACGGCGCAGTGTTTGCCAACTGCTGTTGTGCAGCCAATCTTGCTTGCCCGCGGCGAGTGCGGAGCTGCCTTCGAGCGCCAGGCCCAGGCGTGTGAGGTACTGCGCCACACCGAGCTGGTCCATGGCGTGGAGCATGGCTGGCGCTGTGAAGACCGCGCCATAGCCACGAGCACAGATTTGGCTGTTGTTCATGTTGCCGCCAAAGGCCACATGGCGCAGCGGCATCAGCACCGCGCAGGCTTGCGCACGCAGCGCATCGGGCATTTTTTGCACCAGCTGTCGCGATTCGACGAATTGGTAGCTGGCCTCCATGGCGTCTTGCTGGCGTGCGCGCGCCATGGTCCAGGTGGCGTAGTAATACTGGCGCGGGTCGCGCAGCGTGTCCCAGTCTTCCATGACGATGGCGCTGCGGCGCGGGTCAAACAAGGCATAGCCGGCCTCCCAGGTAGGCTGGTAGTGAAAATGCTCGCAAGGCTGCGCGCCCAGCGTGGCTTCCAAGTAGCGCGAGGCAGGTTTGTCGCCGCCGGTGTAGCGGGCCACGCGGTCAAAGGTGTGGCGCAGCGGCTGGATCTCGCGCGCTTGCAGGTCGATGTTCATGGGCTGGCTCCTGTGGTTATTGGCGTGCCGCTCTGGCCGCGGACGGAATGGCGATGTTCTGCTGGCGGCAGAACTGCTCGAAATCGGGCCGCTGGAGCATCAGCTCAACCACCAGCTCCGGCCAGCCCAACGAAAACTCAAATTCCACAAAACCGTTGGCGCGCTCGCGCAGCACTTTGACGCTGCGTTGGCTGAGGTCTGCAATCGGCAGCTCCTGGTGGTCTGCAGTCGTAGCGGAAGCTGTAGCGGTGCTGGCGTCTTTCATTGCGCGCTCCTGGCATGTCGATGCCCATGGCTTTGCACAGGCCGTGCCAGAAACGGCGTGGAGGCGGAAAATATCGATAAAACGCGGGTTATCCCTGTTGGGGAGCGGAGCTTGTGCGCTGGTGAGCCGTGTTGGTGCTCTCGGAGCATGCGCAAATCGGCAAAAAAAGGGTGAGTTGCTGCTGTGCAGCATGCTCTTTTGGTGAGTTTGCGCTGGATCAGATGATGAATTGATCGAGCGCTTCTCGGGTGCCTGGCGCGGGTCATCCCGTATAGGTAAGGACTGGTGTTTTATCGATAGTTCTTGCATGTTTTTGCAGAACCTTCCGATGCCGCCTGATGCCGATTTGCGCAAGCTGCTGCGCTTTTCGAGTCAGGACGGGCTGATCTGGCTGTCGGGGCAGCGCATGCTGCTGCTGCATTCGGCTTCGCTCATGGCCTTGCACCAAGAGCTGATGAACACGCTGGGCGCTGCACATACCCGGCGCGTGCTCATGCGCAGCGGCTATGCCGCAGGCGAGCGCGATGCCCTGCTGGCGCGGCAGGTACGGCCCGACAGCAGCTTGTTCGAGATGTTTGCCGTAGGGCCGCAACTGCATGGGCTCGAAGGCGCAGTGCAAGCAACGCCACTGGTGTTTGAGGTGGACGAAGAGGCGGACCACCTGCTGTGCCAGGTGCGCTGGCAAAACAGCTGGGAAGCCGAAACCCGGCTGCGCGAAAGCGGTGTGCAAAGCGATCCAGCGTGTTGGATGCAGCTGGGTTATGCCTCGGGCTATACCAGCGCTTTGATGGGCAAACAGGTGCTGTTCAAAGAGCTGGAGTGCGAAGCCTGCGGCCACGCGCACTGCTTGATCGAAGGGCGTTTTGTGCACGAGTGGCCTGATGGCGCGCAGCTGGCCAGCGACTACACGCCCGAATCATTGCTGGTGCGGCTGGACGATCCGCCTGCCCACGCAAACGCGTTGCGTGAGAGCCCGCCTGCGCAAGATGTGCAGGGGCCGTTGCTGGGGCAGTCGCCGGCATTTCAAGCCGCGTTGGAGTTGCTGCGCAAGGCGGCACCGACCCAGGTGACGGTGTTGCTGACGGGCGAGACGGGTGTGGGCAAAGAGCGCTTTGCCAGCGCGCTGCACGCCATGAGCGCCCGGGCCAGCCAGCCGTTTGTTGCCATCAACTGCGCGGCTTTGCCGGCCGAGCTCATCGAAAGCGAACTCTTTGGCGCTGAAAAAGGAGCGTTCACTGGCGCCAATGCCACGCGCCCGGGGCGCTTTGAGCGCGCCAACGGTGGCACCTTGCTACTCGATGAATTGGGCGAGCTGCCCATGCCCGCGCAAGCCAAATTGCTGCGGGTGCTGCAGACCGGTGAGGTGGAGCGCTTGGGCGGCAGCAAGCCCATCCCCGTGGATGTTCGCGTGGTGGCCGCCACCAATGTGGACCTGGAGCAAGCGGTGGCGCAAGGGCGGTTCCGGGCTGACTTGCTATACCGGCTGAATGTCTACCCCATCCGGGTGCCGGCCTTGCGCGAGCGGCCGGACGATATTGAGCCCCTGGCCAAACACCTGCTGCAGAAGTTCTCGGCCCTGCATGGCAAAAAAGTGGCGGGCTTGAGCGACCGAGCGTTGGCCGCACTGCGCCAGCACCAGTGGCCAGGCAATGTGCGCGAGCTGGAGAACCTGCTGGAGCGCGGCCTGATTCTGGCGCCGGACCATGGTCTGCTGGATGTGGACAACTTGTTTCCGCAGTGGCAAGAAGGTGGGCACAGCGGCGTAGACGAGCAAGGCTACTTGTGCAGGCTGGCGGCTGCAGCGCCTGCGGGGCCGAAAAAAATGGAACTGCCCGCCCTGTACGAAGCCATGCTTGACCAAGGTCTGAGCTTGCAAACCCTGGAAGAGCGACTGTTGCTGGAGGCCGTTCGCCGAGCCGGCGGCAACCTGGCCGCCGCAGCCCGCGCCTTAGGCCTGACGCGGCCGCAGCTGAGCTACCGCTTGGCTCGCAGCCGCGACCGTGCCCCGACAGACGACGAGAGTTGATACCCCATGGCCAAACGCACCTACGTACAAATCGACTCCATGCTGCAAAGCCAAGGCTTTGGCCCGGGCGAAGTCTCGCGCACCCTGACCGAGCAGACCTATGCGCAGTTGCGCACCGACATCATCGAAGGCCGTTTGTTGCCCGGCAGCAAGCTGCGGGTGGAGTACTTGCGCCAAACCTATGGCGTGGGCGCAGGCACGCTGCGCGAAGCGCTGACGCGGCTGGTGAGCGACGCCCTGGTGTCGGCCGAAGGGCAGCGCGGCTTCCGCGTAACGCCTATCGCCATTGACGAGCTGGAAGACATCACAAGGCTGCGCGTTCACATAGAAACCCACGCACTGCGCGAATCCATCCGCCATGGCGATGCCGCTTGGCGCGAACGCCTGCAGGCGAGCTACGAAGCGCTCTCTACCATGGAGCAGCCACTGACCCGCGACAACCGGGGCCGCTGGGAAGCGCTGAACCTGCGCTTCCACGAAGCTCTGATGGGCGGTCGACCTTCGCCCTGGGCGCAAAAGGTGCTGCGTTTGCTGTCGCGCCACATCGAGCGTTACCGCTCGTTCGCCATTGAGCTGCCAGGCACCGTGCGCGATGTGCATGCCGAGCACCAGGAGATCTACGAACTGGCCCTTGCCGGCCAGGACGCCCGCGCCGCACTGGCCCTGGAAGCCCACATCTGCGCCACACCCCATGAGCTGCTGCGCGCTTTGCGGGAAGGGCGGATTGTGTTGCCTGTGGCTGATAGCTGAAGCCCGCGTATCCCTTTGCCAAACTGTGCTTGAAGTAAACAGACAGCAATTGCGACAGTTGCCTCAGCCCAGCGCCGTATCTAACACCATCATCAGCACAAAGCCCAGCATCAGGCCGGTGGTGGCGTGGAACTCGTGGCCTTGGCGGTGGGATTCGGGGATGATTTCGTGGCTGATGACGAAGAGCATGGCGCCGGCGGCGAAGCCCAGGCCCCAGGGCAGCAGCAGGGCGGAGCTGCCAATGATGGCGGCTCCGATCACGGCACCCACGGGTTCGACCAAGCCTGAGAGCATGCCCAGCAGCACGGCGAAGCCGCGCGTGTAGCCGACCGAGAGCAGGGCGGCGGCGACGACAAAGCCTTCGGGCACGTCCTGAATGGCGATGCCGATGGCCAAGGCGTTGGCGCGCAAGCCCTCGTTGCCGGCGTAGCCCACGCCGATGGCCAGGCCTTCAGGCAGGTTGTGCAAAGTGATGGCAAACACAAACAACCAGGCGCGGCGCAGCTGTTGGGTGCTGGCGCCTTCGCGGCCTTTGATGAAGTGTTCGTGCGGCAGCAGGCGGTCCATCACCAGCAGAGCTGCGCCGCCCAGCAAGATGGCGCTGCCGACCACGCCGCCTGCAGCCCAGGCGCTGCCGCCCAGCACCGATGCGTGGCGAGCCGCCTCCAATGCCGGTAGCACCAAGGAGAAGGCACACGCCGCCAGCATGACGCCAGCGCCAAAGCCAAACAAGGCATCGCGCAGGCGCTCCGAGGGGCGCTGAGCCAGCAGCACGGGCAAGGTGCCCAAGGCGGTGGCGAGCGCGGCCATGCTGCCGCCCAGCAGCGCGTGCCGTACCGAAGGTTGGTGTTGCAAGCCACGCCAGACCAGGGCACACAGCGCAAACACGCCCAGTGCGCAGATGGCCAGGCCGATGCGGGTTTTCAGGCGCAAAGGCGGGCTGCCTGCGGGGGAGACGTTGGGGCTTGCCGGTACGGGTGAATGGTCCATGTTGGTGGCTGACGTTGGTGCGCGTGCGGTGTCTTGTTGGTGGTGCAGGTTCAGTGTTTGGTGGCTGCTGCGTAATACTGGGCGACCACGGCCCAGTCGATCACCTGGTAGAAGGCGGCAATGTATTCGGGCCGGCGGTTCTGGTATTTCAGGTAGTAGGCGTGCTCCCAGACATCGAGGCCCAGAATCGGTGTGTTGCCCGAGGCAATACCGGGCATCAGCGGCGAGTCTTGGTTGGCGCTGCTTTCCACCACCAGCCGGCCTTGCGGGTTGACGCTGAGCCAGGCCCAGCCGCTGCCAAACCGGCTGAGCGCGGCCTGGGTGAATGCGGTTTTGAAGGCTTCAAAGCCGCCCAGTTCGGTGTCGATAGCCTGGGCCAGCGCACCGCTGGGGGTGCCGCCTCCTTTGGGCGACATCACGCGCCAGAACAGGCTGTGGTTGGCGTGGCCGCCGCCGTTGTTGCGCACTGCTTGGCGGCGCTGCTCGGGCAGGGTGGGCAGTTGTGCCACCAGTTGCTCCACGGGCCAGTCGGCATAGGTGGTACCGGCCACCGCAGCGTTCAGGTTGTTGACGTAGGTTTGGTGGTGTTTGCTGTAGTGGATCTCCATCGTCTGGGCGTCGATGTGCGGCTCCAGGGCGTCGTAGGCGTAGTTCAGTGCTGGCAAGGTGTAGGGCATAAGGAGTCTCGTCGGGTGGATAAGGCGGAGCGGTGGCTCAGTGCAGCAAGCTGCGGAGTCACTCCAGCTCTTTGGCGGTGATGCGGTTGGCGTGCATTGACCAGGTTTGCGTCGCCTGAGCGATTGGCGTTTGCTGCGCGGTGGGATGGGTTTGCAGCAGGCAGCTGGTGCCTGTGCGCTTGCACAGTTCTTCGTCGCGCCAAACGCTGCCGTGGCTGATGCAGCCGGTTTGGCAAATCACCAGTTCAGCGGCGCGCTGGCTGTGCAGTTGCATAAGCGCAGCGTTGCCGCCGCTGGCAATTGGCGCAGTTTCAGTTGCTGTGTCGGTTGGCGGCGCAGCTGGGGGCAGCAAGCAGTGTTGCAGCGCCTGTGCTGCCGAGCGCATGGCGACAACAGCCAGTTGCTGGTGCCTGTCCTCGCGCTCCCAATGCAAGGCAGTGTCGCGAGCAATGAGCTGGGCGCGCAAGCGGGTGACGAGCGCTTGCAGCTGCGCAGTCTCTTGCTGATGCGCTTCGGCCTGCGCTGTGCAGCGCTGCTGCAAGGCTGCATAGCGGCGCAATAGCACACCGTGCTCTTGCAGCAGTTGGTCGATATCGGGGAACACGGAGCGTTGGCCTCCACGCAGAGGGCGTCGGGACAGGCCCGGACGCGTGTTGATTGGGATGATGGTTTGCAATACTAAATGAGAATCGTTCGTATTAGATAAAAATCCAGGCTCGCATCAGTGGCTTGTGTCACGCGGTCTGCGCGGCGGGGAAGGCGCAAAAAAGCCCGCTGGCAGCGGGCTTGGAGGGGATGGGCGAAAACTGCGCGGCTCAGAAGGGCAGGCGCAGCATCAGCACAATCACCACGCCGAGCGCCAGGTTCAGCGCTACCAAGGGCCGAATCTGCCCCAGAGCCTTGCCTGCCGCTGCCCAGTCTTGGGCGTTGACGCCAGCGTTCAGGCGTTTGAACAGGGCAAAGCGGATGTGGCCGAACACGGCCATCATCACCAGGCCCAGCGCGGCCATCACGATCCACGAGACCGGTGTGGGTGCTTTGGCGCCGGCTTGTGCAGCCATGCTGTGCACCAGCCCCCACATGCCAAGGCCGCTGATGAGAATCAGCACGATGGCCACCAGCACTGCGGCAAAGAAGCGCTGCAGCACGTCGCGCATCAGTGTCAGGCGCTGGGGTGGTTGCAGCGTGCCCAGAGCCGGGCGCAGAAAGAAATGGGCAAACGCCATGCCGCCGACCCAGACGATGATGGCAAACAAATGGATGGCTTTGAGGCTGATGTAAAGCATGGTGGGCGTTGGAGTTGAATAAGGGCAAACAGCAGCATTATCGCGATGCTGGCCGTGCCGCAGTACCAATGCCCGCGGTCCGCAAAGACCACGCCCCGGCGTGCGACATGCGGGTGCTGCGGCCAGCGCTTTTGCCGCCGCTGCTACGATAAGGGCTTATGTTTTCTCTCGCCTCCCCAAGCTGTTTGCTGGCGCCGACCGGTTGGTTCGGAGGCTCTGCCGTGCGCGACATCTGGCCTTACAAGCCGGTCGCACATTCTCCTGCCCGGCGATAAACCCCCACCGCATTCACGCGCTTCTTCTGCATCGCCGGGCCTTTGAGCTCAGCGCGATGGTGGCTGCACGCCCAGGCTTTGGCAATCAGGGCTCGCGTGCCGCCTTGGCACAGGTTTTGGGGCACGCAGCAGCGCAGCCCTGGCAAGCACAGGAAGACGGACATGAACCAGACCATGGAATTGACCACGCAGTTTCTGCGTTCCAAGAGCCCTTGCGCAATGGGTTTTCGCTGGTATTTGCGCAATTTGGAAAACGGTGTGGGCTACCAGAAAGCGCTGGACGCGCTGGTAGCCGCAGGCCGCATTGACGATGCGGTGTGGTTGCTGGAGAACTTTGGCCCCACCACCGCGGTGCTGGAGCTGGACCGGCTCGATGCCGATGCCCTGGTGTTTGCTGGCAATGTGCGGGTGCGTGGCGATATCGATGTGTCCGGCGCCATCCACATTGGCGGTTCGTTGCAAACCGGTGCGGGCCTGCGCTGCGGCGGCAATCTGGTGGTAGGGGAAGATATCCGTTCGGGCGCGACCATTTTTGTCGGCGGCAAGCTGCAATGCGGCGGCCATTTGCGCAGTGATTGGGGCGTGGATGTGCAGCAGGGCTTGAGCGTAGGCGGGGATTTGCGCGTGGCCTGGGATCTGGTGACGCAGGCTGCCGTCAACGTGCGCGGATCGGCCGTGGTGGGCCAGGCTTTGATAGCAGGCGCGGCTGTGGAGTGCGAGAAGAACTTGCGCGTTGGCGGCGATTTGACAGGCGCCGGCCCGCTGCGCGCCGGCCACGGCATTGCCGTTGGCGGTGCGATTGAGGGTGTGAGCCATATCGAAGCGGGCTGGGGCATACGGGCGGGCCAGCACATCCATGCGCAAGGCGCCATCAAAGCCGGCGAGAGCTTGTCGGCGGGCGATGCCATTTGTGCGGGCGATGGTTACGGTGTATTTGCCGGTCTGAACGTGCAGGAAGACAGCTGGGATGTGAGCGGCCAGGTGTGGGCCGCGCAGCCACCCGAGCGCTTGCGCAGCGGCCGCTGGAGCGGCCCGAGCCTGTTGTGAGGTACAGGCGGCAGCTCAGCAGCCTGTCAAAAAACGCCCAACGCCAAGCCGGCGGCGAGCGCTGCGCCCAGCTCGCGGCAAGCGTTTAAATCTGCTTCGGCAATGTGCTTGGTGGCCAAAATTGCCTCGGGCGTTTGCGCGTGCGTGCAGACGATGATGGGCTCGGCCACCGCCTTCAAGCGCCAACCGGTGGCAATGCGCGCCATTTGGCGGGCGGCGTTGTGGCCGTCGCTGCCCGCGCACACCAGGCTGGCGTAGGCACGGCCGTTGATGCGCTCCAGCACCGGGTAATAACAGCGGTCAAAAAAGTCCTTCATCACGCCGCTGATGGCAGCCAAATTCTCGGGCGTGGCAAACACATAGGCGTTGGCGGCCAGCACATCGTCAGGCTGGGCGTCTTGGGCGCGCAAGAGTCGCACCTGCACGCCGCCCTCAGCCAGGGCGCCGGCCTGTGCGGCTTCGGCCATTTGGCGCGTGCCTTGGGTGAGCGTGTGGTAGACGATGAGCAATTGCGGGGCAGCCATGGCGCGAGCATAGCGGCAAAGCCGCTGTCGTGCGTAAGACAAGGCCAGTCAGCGCGGCCGGGTGCCCATGGTAGATTGGCCCGTCGGACCACTTGCCGCAGCACCGCGGAGCAGCACCATGAGCGATATTTTCGAGCGCGTTTCCACCAGTTTCCATGCCCAGGGCCTGATGCACACCTTGGGCGCCAGTCTGCTGTCGGTCAGCGATGGCGAGGTGCAGATTGCGCTGCCTTACAGCAAGGCGCTGTCGCAGCAACACGGCTTTTTGCATGCGGGCGCAGTCAGCAGCATTGTGGACAGCGCGGCCGGTTACGCGGCGTTGACCAAGGCGCCCGCTGGCCATGAGGTGGTGACGGCCGAGTTCAAGATCAACCTGATGCGGCCAGCGCTGGGCGAGCGCTTTGTGGCCATTGGCAAGGTGGTCAATGCCGGCAAGCTGCTCGCGGTTTGTACGGGCGAGGTCCATGCTTACCAGGCCGGCTCCGATACGCCCAAGATCGTGGCCTTGCTGCAGGCCACGATTGTGCATGTGAAGTATTGAATTATTGACGCCGGACGGCAGCCAGCGCTATGTGCGGACAGTCCGCGCTTGGTGCTTTGGCGCAGCGTTTAACGCGCCACTACACGCACGCGGTGTCCGCCTTGGCGGCGCATCTGGCCAATCCACTCAAAGGTGACGGGCTCGGTGCTGGTGCTTTCAAAGCGCAGCTCGCGGATCAGCACGCTCAGCACGGTGGCCAGCTCTACCAATGCAAAGCTGCGGCCGCCGCAGATGCGCTTGCCCCAGGCAAAGGCCGAGACCATGCCGCTGCCAAAACCCAGTCCTTCCTGAGCGGCGGCGTCCAGATCCGGCACCCAGGGGTTGGCGCGCACCTGCGCTTTGTCGCTGACGCCGATGAGCGACACCACCACCACATCGCCCGCTTGCACGGCGATGTCGGACAGCTGGTCGGCCTCTTTGGCGATGCGCGGGACAAACGGCGCAGTCGGGTACAGGCGCAGCACTTCGGAGACAAAGCAGCGCAGATCGTTGTCGCGGCAAACGGCTTGTTGCAGCGCCTCGGCATCAGCGCCATGGCTGGCGTAAATGGCAGCCATGCCTTGGTGCAAGCGCTCTTGCATGGCCGGGTGGGCCGCTAGCAAATGCAGGGCCCAGCCGACCGAGTACGAGGCGGTGTCGGTGCCAGCGCCGAGCATCATGGTCAGCTCTTTTTCGAGCATGAACTTGGCTTCAGGCTGCTTTTCCGCGTCCAACATGGCTTGCAGCATGGGGCTGGGCGCAGGCAGGCTGCGCAGGCCTTGCAGCGCGCCAAACACGTTTTTGCGCAGCTGCAAAATCTCGCGGATCAGCTCTTTGCTGTTGTGCACGGTGGCGCTGCCGGGCTCGACAAAAGCCCAGTTCGAGGCCAGCTCGGTCAGGCGCGAGGCGCTGTCGTGCGGCATCGGTATCTGCGACAGGTCTACCTCCAGGAACATCTCGACAAAGATGGCGAGCATGTGCTGGTGGATCAGCGCTTCGTCCAGCACCTCGGCGCCTGCTTGGGCGCGCAGTTGCTGCGCCAGGTGCTGCGCATGCTGCTGGCTCACGCTGAAGGCGCGGGCCGGGTCGTAGCGGTTGAAATAGGGCTGGCTCAGCGCCTGGCGGAACTGCCAGGGCTTGCCGTCGTCGGTAAAGCGCGAGTTGCCCGCCACCTGCGAGAACCATTGGTAGTTCTTGAGATAGTTGTCGACATTGCGGCGCATGACGATATCGGCATCGTCCAGGTTCTGGATCACCAGCAGGCGCCGGCCGTCGGGCTGCGGCTGCACTTCATTGCGGCCGCGCTGCTCGCGCGCCATGTCGTACAAATGCTGGCAGAACTGCGAGGTAAAGCTGGCGCCGCCGCTGCGCGCTGGCGCCTTGTTGGGCGTTACCGCCAGCTCCACCACCGTTTGCTGGCCAAAGTTGTTGCTGGCCAAGGTGTCCAGCAAGGTGGCTGCGGTGTCTTGCGCGCTGCGCACCTGGCCGCTGGTTTTGAGGGAGGCGTAGGCGCCCACGGCCGGAAACTGCTCGGCCGATGTGCTGCGCAACTGGTTGTGCATGGCCGTGTCGACCACGCCGGGGTGAATGGCCGCCACGCGCGCGCCATGGGGCAGTGCGGCTTCTTCCAATGCCAGGCAGCGGGTGAACTGGTCCAGCGCGGCTTTGCTGGCGCTGTACGAAGCCAGCGAGCCCAGCGCTTAACGCTCCAGCCCGGCGCTGGATGAGATGTTCAGCACCTTGCATCGCACACCTTGCGCAGCCAGCGCACGGCTGCCTTGCAAGAAAGCGCTGGTGAGCACCATTGGCGCTTCCAGGCCAACGCGCAAGGTGCGGCTGATATCGCCCCAATCGGTATCGGCCAGTGCGGCAATCTGCGCTGGTTGGCTGGCGGCGTTGTTGATAAGGCGCAGCTCTGCATACTGGCCCGCTGGCAGTTGCTGCAACCACTGGCGCAAACGCTGTGCTACGGGTTGCGGCTCGCTCAGATCACACTGCCATTGCTCCAGCTCATTGTGGTGCTCGGCGGCGGCTTGCGCCAGAGAATCGCTGTGGCTGCGCGCGATGTGCAGCACGCTGTTGTGCGGCTGGCGCAGCAAGGCCAAGGCCATGGCTTCGCCCAGGCCGCGCGACGCACCGGTGATGATGGTCAGCGAGGGCGCCATGGCGGTGCTCATGCCTGTGCTTCCAAGGCTTGCAGCAGCTTGGCCAGATCGGCCACGGTTTTGAGGGGAAGCAGCTGCAGCGGGTCGATGGACTGGCCGCTGGCCGATTCCATGCTGACCACGATCATCTCGAAAGACAGACTGTCGATATTGGGCAGGGTGGCAATTGCGTCGTCGGCGCCAATGCTGTCGGCCGGCACCATCAGGCTTTCGGCAATGAGGGCTTGCATTTTGGCGAGCGCTTCGGGGCTCAGGGTTTCGCTCATGGTGCTAGAGGTTCGGTGTTGCAGGGTAGGCGCTGCCGGTGCTGGCCAGAATGCGGATCTGGCCGGCCTCGAAACGCAGGCGCGTGGGTTGTCGGGCCATTTTGCCCGAGGATGTGGTGCTGATGCTGCTGTTGGTCACCATGCAGACGTGGACAGTGCTGCCTGCTGTGGCCGTGGCGGTTTGCGCCAGCGCCTGCAGCGCAGCGGCCAGGCGTGCGTCGTCGATCTCGGTGCCAGCCAGGCTTTTGCGCAGGCCTTTTTCATGCACCAGCAGCACCAAAGCCAGGTTTTTGCCGGGCCGCGCATCTTGCAGCAGCAACAGGTGTTCGGCGGCGACCGCGTGCTCTTGCTGCACGGCGGCTTCGACGTCTTGCGGCCACAGATTGCGGCCGTTGATGACGAGCAAATCTTTGATGCGGCCGGTGATGTACAGGCAGCCATCGCCATCGACAAAACCGAGGTCGCCGGTGCGCAGCGGTGCATCTGCGGGCAAGGCTTGCAGCGCGCCTTGTTGGTAGGTGCCGCTGAGCCGGGCGCTGCCTTGCAGCACGATTTCGCCCTCGTGCAGCGCCGGTAGAACCTGGCCGTCAGCCGACTGGATCTGTAGCTGCCAGCCAGGCAAAGGGCCGCCGCAGCCCACCAGAACCCGTGTCTCGGCGCTGTCTTCGGGCAGCAACTGAACCTGGCCGTTGGCCTGCACCAGCGCGTGCCGCGCCAAGCTGTTGTAAGGCGCGTGGTTGATGGCCACGGCCAGCGTGGCCTCGGCCAGCCCGTAACTGGGTTTGAAGGCCTGCGGATCAAAGCCGTGCGCGGCATAGGCGCTGGCAAAGGCTTGCAGCGCAGCGGCATCGACATAGTCGCCGCCTACGCCGGCAATGCGCAGTGCGGACAAATCAGCATCGGCCGGCACGGCCGCGCTGTGGCGAGCGGCCAGTTGCCAAGCAAAGCCGGGCGCGTAGCAAACAGTGCTGGCGCGCTGGGCCATCAAGCTCGGCCACAAGGCCGGGCGGCGGGCAAAAGCGCTGGGCGCCAAATAATCCACCGGCACTTGCGCGCACAGCGGGGCCAGCACAAAACCGACCAGGCCCATGTCGTGGTAGTAGGGCAGCCAGGAGAAAGCACGGTCGGCTGCGCCGAGCCGCATGCCGTGGCGCAAGATGGCATCGACATTGGCCATCAAGGCGCGGTGCGATATGGCAATGCCTTTGGGCTGGGCGGTCGAGCCGGAGCTGAACTGCAGATAGGCAATGCTGTCCGGCGCGCAATCGGCCGCGCTGATGCGGCGCAAGGGCGAGGTGCTTGCCCGGTTGGCAGCGGGCAGAGGCTCAGTTGGCACATCGCCTTCCAGGGCCAGTAATGCCCAATCCAGGCCCGGCTGCAGCAATGGCAACAGCGCTTGCGGGGCCAGCAGCAAGCTCATGCCAGCAGCTTGCTGCAATTGCAGCAGGTGCTGCCGGTAACGGCCCATGTCTTGCAGCGGTGCAGGCATGGGCAGCGGGCAGGGCACCAGACCCAGGCGCAGGCAGGCGCAGAAGGTGGCCAGAAACCAGGGGCCGGTGGCCGCAACAATGCCTACCCGGTCGCCGGGCTGCAGACCGGGTGCCGCTTGGCGCAGGCGCTCGGCACAGGCATCGCTTTGCCATTGCAGCTGAGCGTAGCTGAGCGCGGCCTCAGTCTGGCCCGAGCCTTGGAACCAGGTGTGCCCTAGTTCGTGGAAAGCTGCCGCATGGTCGAGCGCGGCCAGCAGGTTGGCAAACCCGCCCATCTGGCGCGCTGGCAGCGCGGAGGTGGCCTCGCTCATCTCGCGGCTCACAGGGGTTTGGGGCGCAGCTTCGGGTCCTTGAATACCGAGAGCACCAGCACATCGAGGCGCTGGCCGTCCGGGGCCAGAATCTCTTGCATCAGCTTGCCTTCGCAGACCCAGTGCTGGGTATCGAGCACGGCAAACACGAGGCGGCGGTTGTTGGCCAGTACGCGCGCGGTGATCTTGTCGACCTTGCGGTTGTCGAACAGCTCGTCGCACACCGGAAACCAGGATTCGCGCAGCGCCGCGTTGGCCGATTTGACGTGCGGCGATGCGCCCATGGTGAGCGTGGCCAGCCGGTGCTGCGGGTTGATGCTGAAGTTGTAGAAGCCGAGCAACTGACCGTCGGCCTTGCTGAAGATGCCCAGCATCAGGTTGTCGATGTTGTCAAAGCTGGCGATAAAGGCGCGCAGCCCGTCGAGCGAGAAGTTGAGCGCATTCAGGTTCAGGCCGCGCAGCATTTGTGCGTCGTTGAACCACTGCACGAACTCGGGCGTGACATCGGCAGCGGTGAGGCTGCGCGTGATCAGGTTGGCCGATTCCAGGTGGACGGGGCGGCCGGTGGGCAAGGCCACGGCCGTGCCCGGCGAGGTGAGGGAGATGGTGAAGGCGCTCATGGTGGGCTGGTAGCAAGCACAGGTGGCACGCAGAAACAGCGGTGGTTTAGCCGCGGTTGAGTTGGTGGTGCAGGGAGAGCAGTCGCTGCCAATTGTGCTGCATCGACATGTCGTGCACCGCTACCAAGGCGGCCCAGCCATTGCGGGCCCATTCGGCCAGCACGGCATCGGGCAGTTGGCGGTAGCGATCCATATCGACCGCGCGAAAGCCCGACAAAGTATAGGGCGCGGCGCCCGCCACCAATGGCACACTCGCCTGGCGCGGCACCAGCAACTGGTGCTGTTGCAAGGCTTGCACAAAGGCGTGGGTTTGCTGCGCGTCGGCCACGCACAGCTTGCACAGCTGCACCACGGCCAACAAGGTCTGGTTGGGCTGACCCTGGTAATCGAACAGGGGGCGCGCATCGCTTGCCTCTTGCAGCGGCACCAGTTGGCCGGCGCTGGGGTCAAAGCTCAGCTGGGCGTTCTGGCCATCGGCATCGGGCTGCAGCCAGAACGGGTAGCGGCGCAACCAGGCGGGCAGGTAGCTGCCTTCCAGCCACTGGCCTTGCTCGTTCACAAACAGGTTGCGGCCTTCGACGATGGCGGTCACCGCAATCGGGAAAGCGTTTTCTTCCTGCGGGCTGAAGACGATGGGGTAGTGGCTGGCCGCCACGACAAACTCCGACACACCCAGCGGCACGGCGTTGGCCGTTTGTGCCGCCTGAAATTGCGCCTGTGGTCGCAGCCCGTAGCCCTGGTGCAGGGATGAATCCAGGGTGACCAGTTCGCGGTAGAACATGGGCAACACAGGAGGGCGTGGCGCGGGCATGGAAGGCTTGGGGCTTGGGGCTTGGGGGCAGCGTGGCAGTCATTCGGTCCTTGGATCGTCACAGTGCCGCTCCAGCGCGGCGGCGTCGCAGCATAGCACCAGAAATGGCTGCCATCAACGCAGCAGGCGCAGAGCAAGACCTGCGGGCGCCAAGCTTGAAAGTGGGCCGGCCTGGCACGTGGCAAACGGAAGGCCTGCACAGCAGGCTGTCAATGCAGGTTCGGCGACGGGTTAGCCGAAAAAAGCACCCGAAAAAGCGCCAATGCGAACAATTGGCAGCCCTCGGAGCATGGCTTGGGTGAGCCTCAGCCCGAGCCGATGCGTTGGCCCGCGCCCAGTGGCGAGATTGTTAAAAATGTTGTGGCTGGGCGCTGGCCTTGTCGGGAGCAGGGCAATGCATTACCGATGGTTCAATCACGCCAGTCATACAGCGGCGATTGTTTGGCGCTGAAGCGGGCAATGGCCTCTTGGTGGAAAGCGGTTTCGCGGCACAGGGTTTGGGCCAGGGCTTCTTGCTGGTAAATGTCGGCGCGCTGGCTTTCAAAAGCGCGGTTCATCACGCGCTTGGTGTAGCCAATGGCTTCGGTGGGTGCGCTGGCAAAGCGCTCGGCCAGCGCCAGGGCTTCGGCCAGCACGTCTTCGCCGGTGACGCGATGGGCCATGCCCAGTTGCTGGGCCTCTTGCGCGCCCACCACGCGGGCGGTAAAGGCCAGCTCTTTGGCGGTTTGCAGGCCTACCAAACGCGGCAGCAAATACATGGCGCCCAGATCGGGCACAAAGCCCACTTTGGCAAACACGCAGCAGAACTTGGCCGAGGGCGCGGCCAGCACAAAATCGCCCGCCAAGGCGAGCGACAGGCCGGCGCCGAAAGCGCTGCCTTGCACGGCGGTGATGACGGGCTTTTCCAGATCGAGCAGTTCATCGAACCAGCGGTGCAGATCGAGCATGCGGGCGCGGCTGTCGAACACGTCTTGCTTGCCGGCCACGGTGGCTTGCATGGCCTTGATGTCGCCACCCGAGCAAAAATGGCCGCCAGCGCCGGTCAGCACCACGGCTTTGATGTTGCGGTCATCGCGCACCTGGGCCACGCGCTGGGCAAACTCGGTGCGCATGCTGTCATCAAGCGCATTGCGGGCTTGGGGGCGGTTCATGGTGAGCACGGCGGTGCTGCCGCGCAGCTCAAAAGTCAAAGAGGTCATGGCTGGTTCAAACTCAAACAGGGATGTCAGGGTGGCGGCCTTATTCGGCCTTGATCTCCAGCCGCTTGGCGACCGGAATCCAGCGCTCACGCTCGGAGCGAATGAAATCGCCCCATTCTGCGGCGCTTCCGGCGAGCGGCTGGGCACCTATGCGACGCAGCTTGTCTTGCACATCGGGCTTGGCCAGTGCCTGGTTGACAGCCAGGTTCATGCGCTCAATAGCGGCGGCCGGTGTGCCGTTGCGAGCCACCAGGCCAAACCAGGCGCTGGCTTCGGTGCCGGCAAAACCCAGCTCTGCCAGAGTGGGGACCTGCGGCAGCTGCGGAAAACGCTGGTTGTCCAAAATAGCGAGCGGCACAATGCGACCGCCAATGGCTTGTTGCATGGAGGACGGCAGTGCGTCGTACATCACATCGACATTGCCGCCCATCATGCTGGTGATGGCAGGCGCGCTGCCGGCAAACGGTACGTGGGTGACTTTGAAGCCGAGGCGGTCGCTGGCGTATTCGCCAGCCAGGTGTGTGATGTTGCCGCTGCTGGCTGAGCCCATGGTCAGCGGTTTGCCTGCTTGTTGTGCTTGCTGGGCCTTGGCTACCAGCGCTTTGACGTCGGCCGCGCCCAGGTCTTTGCGGGTGACGAGCAGCAGCGGTGCTTTGCCCAGACCGACCACGGGCACAAAGTCTTTGGCTGGGTCGTAGCTTATCTTGGCGTAGATGGCGCTGTTGATGACCAAGGGCGCATTGGAGCCGACGAAGAAAGTTTGCCCGTCGGCCGCTGCGCGTAGCACGGTTTCGGCGGCAATCATGCCAGCGGCTCCGCCTTTGTTCTCTATCACGATGGCTTGGCCGCTGGCCTGGCCCACATCGTTGGCCACAATGCGCGCAATCTGGTCGGCGGCGCCACCTGCAGGATAAGGCACGACCCAGCGCAAGGGCGCATCGGCCGCCAGCGCCGGCCAGGTAGTGAGCAAAGCAGCGACTGCGGCCACGGGGCCCAGAGCTTGTAGAAATAGGCGTTTTTGCATGGGGCTGTCTCCTTGGTGTCCGGTGTGCCTTGTTTGGCAAGGTCGTTGTTCGCATGCAGGCGGGGCCGAGGGCCAGCGCAGCTCCCGCTGCGCTTGGTGAATCGTTTGCAGGCTAGGGCGGTTTGGCGAAGGCGTCCAATATCAAAATGCTCTCAGCTGATAGGTTTCGCGACAGGGGTTTTGCCCGTATGCTCGTTGGCAAAACTGAAGGAGCCATGCCATGACAGCATTTTTGAAATACGAGCAAAGCGGCCATGTGGTCACCCTGACCATGTGCCAACCCGAGCGCCGCAACCCCTTGACCGGGAACACGGCGGTGGACGAGTTTTTGCAGGCGATCGAGAAAATCCGCGCCGACAGTTCGGTGCGTGCGGTGATTCTGACCGGCGAAGGGCCGGCGTTTTCGTCGGGCGGCGATATCAAGACCATGCAAGAGCAGTCGTTTGGCGACGTGGACGGCATGCGCATCCGCGAAGACTACCGCCAAGGCATTCAGCGTTTGCCGCTGGCGCTGTTCAACCAGGAAGTGCCCACCATTGCCGCCGTCAACGGCCCGGCCGTGGGCGCGGGGCTGGATTTGACCTGCATGTGCGATCTGCGCATTGCCTCGGACAAGGCCAAGTTTGCCGAGAGCTTTGTCAAAGTGGGCATCATCCCCGGCGACGGTGGTGCCTGGTTGCTGCCGCGGGTGATTGGCATGTCGCGCGCTGCCGAGCTGTCTTTGACGGGCCGCATGATTGACGCCGCCACCGCCTTGCAATGGGGCCTGGTGTCGCAAGTGGTGCCGCACGAGGAATTGCTGCAAGCGGCCAATGCGCTGGCGCTGGAGATTGCAGCCAACCCGCCGCAAGTCACCCGCATGACCAAGAAGTTGCTGCGCGAAGGCATGCACCAAAGCTTGGCTTCGATCTTGGAACTGTCGGCTGCCTACCAGGCACTGGCACACCAAACGGCCGACCACCGCGAGGCGGTGAGCGCCTTCTTGGAAAAGCGCAAGCCGGAGTTCAAGGGCTGAGGCCTGGTATTACGATCCAGGCCTAGGTTTCCAATCTGGGCAGGCTGGCTAGCCACACAACCCAAGCCGTTGCTCTGATTGGGGGCCTGGATAAAACAGCTGCTGCAGCGCAAAACTGCGGCAGCTGTTTTTTTATAGCTGCCTCTGCCGCTATTCAGTACTGTTCGTGCCGATGCGATGGCCACTGCCCGCGCTGCGCGCTAGATGCTGCTTGTGAGGTGACAGGGCGGTTGCTAGGCTGATTGCGCAGCCTGCTTCAGCAGTGCTGGCGTTCCAAGCGCTCCAGGCGTTCGAGCTCGGCGCAGATATCGGCCATGCTGCCTGTCATGGCCCAGCGCATGCCGCGCTCGCGTTGCAGGCTGCTGGGTTTGGCCCAGTAGCGCTTGATCGAGGCATCGTTGGCGGCCTGGGCGCTGCAGCGCTGCACCGACAAAAAGCTCTGTGGCGCTGCAGCCGTGGCTGGCAGGCGGCGGCGCGTGGCGGGCTTGCGCGGCAGGCGAATACGGTCAATCGGGCGTTGGCTGGGTTCTGGCTCTTGCACGGGCTCTTGGGCAGCCGCCTGGCTATCGGTATCCAGCAGACTCAGTTGCTGGCTGGTGGCGCGGGGGGCGGCAGAAGATGCTGCCATAAAGCAATGCACCTGCGCTGCGTGCTGGCTGTCGTTGGCGGCGCCAGTGCTGGCTTTGCGGCCGCGGCGAGCGTTGAGGGTGGTGGCGCGCTGGAGCATTTGGACAATGGGCTGGCCAGCGACGAGCGAGAAGGGCGCGAGCGCGCGCAATGCTGCAGACATGAGCATGGAAACTCCTGGGTGTACGGGTGACAGCAGGATTGCTCTAGGCGAACGCCGACCTCAGGGTTGTGGGTGAGGGCCCACAACGCCCGCTACCTGAGGCTGGGTTGGATTCTATTTACAACTGTTTACATCAGCATCGTGTTACGTATTAACCCTACTGCGATGCCTTCAATCTCAAATGGCTCGCCGGGTTGCACGACGATGGGCAGGTAATCTGGGTTCTCGGCCAGCAGCTCGATGCCCTCTTTGGTGCGCTGCAGGCGCTTGACGGTGACGTCATCGCCGAGGCGGGCCACGATGATCTGGCCGTTGCGTGCCTCGCGTGTGGCTTTGACGGCCAGCAGATCGCCATCCATGATGCCGGCATCGCGCATGGACATGCCGCGCACTTTCAGCAGGTAATCGGGTTGCTGCTGGAACAGGCTGCCTTCCACGCTGTAGGTTTGGTCTACGTGCTCTTGCGCCAGGATGGGCGAGCCGGCAGACACGCGCCCAATCAGTGGCAGGCTGAGCGAAGCCAGGGTTTGCACAACGCGGCTGACAGGCGCACTGCCAGTACGCGCCAGCGGCGATGCAAAGCGCGTGCCGCGGGCGGTGTTGATGGAGCGCACCGTGCTGTTGACCAGGCGGATGCCGCGCGAGGTGCCGCTGACCAGCTCGATCACGCCTTTACGGGCCAGTGCCTTGAGGTGGTCTTCTGCCGAGTTGGCCGATTTGAAGCCCAGCGTGCTGGCAATCTCGGCGCGGGTAGGCGGTGCGCCGGTGCGCGAGATGGCGTTCTGGATCAGGTCCAGAATTTCTTGTTGGCGCGCGGTCAGTTTGGGATGGTCTCGCATAAGATCTCCGATCTGTGATCTGCGGTGCACGGCCTGGGCCGGAGCACTGTGCTTTCAAACACCTGTATATCAATCCAGTACCTGTATTTTTAACCAGTTTTTTCCGGGAGGCAAGCCTTGGAGCAAAAAATTTTGATCGTTGGCACCGGCGGCACCATTGCCGGTATGGCCGACGACGCCGAACACCCCGGCCAGTACCGGGCGGCGCAGCTGTCGGTGGCGGCATTGGCGGCAGCAATTCCAGGCATTGAGAACGCTGCTGGAGGCAAGCTGGAAGCCATTCAGTTGGCGCAAATTGATAGCAAAGATATGGACGATGGCGTGTGGCTGGCGCTGTTGCAAGCCTGCGACAAAGCCATGCGCGACGAGGCCATTGCGGGTGTTGTCGTGACGCACGGCACGGATACGCTGGAAGAGACGGCCTGGTTTTTGCACAGTTGTTTGGGGCGCTTGCCCAAGCCTGTGGTGCTGACTTGCGCCATGCGCCCGGCCAACGCCTTGATGCCCGATGGCCCGCAAAACCTGAAAGACGCCGTAGCCGCCGCTGCGGCCCGCAATGCCAAAGGCGAGCCCTTGCTGCGCGAAGTGGTGGCGTTGACTGGCGGCGGCGAGCTGCACAGTGCCCGCTGGGTGCAGAAGGTGCATCCGCACCGTTTGCTGGCTTTTTCGTCGGGCGAGCAAGCTGTCTTGGCTTGGGTGGGCAGCGAAGGTGTGCGTTTGCGGGACAGCACGGGCTGCGCCAGCGACGCCAAGTACCTGGGCCAGCAAAGTCTGGCAGCTTTGCCCGCCGTGGACGAATGGCCGTGGGTCGAGATTGTCAGCAGCCATGCGGGTGCCCGCGCGCAACTGGTAGACGCATTGGTGGCGCAAGGCGTACGCGGCTTGGTGGTGGCAACCACAGGCAATGGCACTGTTCACCAGGCTTTGGAAGCAGCTTTGGAGCGCGCACGCCAACAAGGCGTGGCCACTTGGCGCAGCAGCCGTTGCAGCGATGGCGTGATTGCCGATGCGCGTTTGCCGCAGGCTGCCGATCTGACCACCGATCTGTCGGTGGGGCTGAACCCCTATAAAGCCCGGGTGAGTCTGCAGTTGGCGTTGATGGGGGTGTTGCCGTGAATAGCGAAGGTATTGCCGATGCCACGAACCCTTTGGGCGCCCAAGGCTTGCACCATGTGGCCTTGATCGTTTCGCAGTACGAGCGCTCCAAGGCTTTTTACACGCAGGTATTGGGCTGCAGCATTGTGGCCGAGGAATACCGCGCCGCGCGTGATTCGTGGAAGCTTGATCTCGCCGTGCCCGGCGGTGGGCACCTGGAGCTGTTCTCCTTCCCCGAGCCGCCGCCCCGCGTCTCCCGCCCCGAAGCCTGCGGTTTGCGCCATTTGGCGATCAGCGTGCAATCGGTGCCCGCAGCGCGCAGCTATTTGCAGGCGCAGGCTGTGGAGTGCGAGGAGATTCGCTGGGACGAGGCGACTGGCAAGCCGTTTTTCTTTTTCAGCGATCCGGATGGGCTGCCGTTGGAGATTTATGCGGTCTGAGTTGGCGCGCTCGCTGGTGAGCTAGGACTCGTCAGCTTCATCAGATGGTGGGAGGTTGGCGCGGTTTGCGTCCATCCATCACCGCCGCCACCACAATGCCGATGGCACACACGGCGAACAACACGCCGGTTGGCATGCTGCCAATGGTGGAAAGCAGCCAGCTGTATAAGTCGGTCAGCATCGCGATGATGCGGTTGCTGCTTTTTTGCTGGCTGAGGTTGTTGTTGATGAAGGCGTTGAAGGACAGAACCGTAAACACCAAGGCCAGACAGGCGGTGGCTAACCATTTCATCATGAGCGTGCTCCTTGGCAGCACCCGAGCCTGATTCATAGACCTGGGTGATGGTTGATGTGCATTGATAGTGCTTGTTTATTAAATCGGAGCAGGGCTGCTTTGCCAAGAGGTGGCGTGTAACCGGGTGAGCGGTCGGGCTGGGAGGCCTGAGACCCGGCGAGCGGACAACAAAAAAGCCACTATCAGTGCGATAGTGGCTTTTGTGCGCTTGGCTGCTGGAGCGCTGGGCGGGAGGCCCGCTGCCTGCAGTTGGGCGTTGGCAGTGGCTTCAGGCGGCCAGGGCGGCAATGGCGCGGGCGGTGATTTCTTCCACGCTTCCCATGCCGCTGATGGCGCGGTACTTGGGGGCGGCTGCCGGGTCCTGCTTGGCCCAGTTGCTGTAGTAATCGACCAGGGGGCGGGTTTGGCTGCTGTAGACGTCGAGGCGCTTTTTGACGGTTTCTTCCTTGTCGTCTTCGCGCTGCACCAGGTCTTCACCGGTCACGTCGTCCTTGCCGGCCACTTTGGGCGGGTTGAATTTGACGTGGTAGGTGCGGCCCGAGGCGGGGTGGCTGCGGCGGCCGCTCATGCGCTCGATGATGGCTTCAAAGGGGACGTCGATTTCGAGCACGTAGTCGAGCTTGACGCCGGCGGCCTTCATGGCGTCGGCCTGGGGGATGGTGCGGGGGAAGCCGTCGAACAGAAAGCCTTGGGCGCAATCGGGCTGGGCAATACGGTCTTTGACCAGATTGATAATCAGCTCATCACTGACCAGCTGGCCAGCGTCCATGACAGCCTTGGCTTGCAGGCCCAGCGGCGTGCCGGCCTTGACGGCAGCGCGCAGCATGTCACCGGTGGAGATTTGCGGAATACCGTATTTTTGGCAGATGAACGCGGCTTGCGTGCCTTTGCCAGCACCGGGCGCTCCCAACAAAATCAATTTCATGACGGTCCTTGAAGATACAAAACTTGCACGGCAAAAGCGGGCCACCTGAGCCCGCTTTTACACAAAGAAACTGGGCTTGAGCATATCACGCATCAGGCGATTGTCGCCAAAACGGCGGCAAAACTGGTGTCCCGAGTGTGCAATTGGTGCATGGTGCACCGTCTTGCTTACGAAGTGCTTGCATTTGGTGCATGAGCGCCTCAGGGTTGTCCCTGGGGCGGTACGGCACTGTGGCTTGCTTCAAGACATGGAGGCAAAGACCTGGCGCACGCGCACCAGGTCTTCAGGCGTATCGACGCCGGCGCCTGGGTGGTCGGGCGTGACATGGACCGCAATGCGGTAGCCGTGCCACAGGGCACGCAATTGCTCCAGCGATTCGATTTGCTCGGTGGGCGCTTGCGGCAGCTGCGGGAAGCTTTGCAGAAAGCTGGCGCGGTAGCTGTACAGGCCCATGTGGTGCAGCGGCGCAAAGCCGGGCGTGGTGGTAGTGCCGGGGTTTTTCCACCAGGCGGTGTTGACGTGGTCGCGCCCCCAGGGGATGGGTGCACGGCTGAAGTAGGCGGCCAAGCCTTTGGCGTCGAGCACCACTTTGACCACATTGGGGTTGAGCAGCGATTCCAGATCGGCGATGGGGTGGGCCACGGTGCCCATGCTGGCTTCGGGGCGCTCGCCCAGCAAATGGGCGACGGCGTCGATCAGGGCGGGCGCTATCAAGGGCTCGTCACCTTGCACGTTCACCACAATATCGTCGCCGCCCAGTTGCAGAAGCTTGCAGGCTTCGGCTAGGCGGTCGCTGCCGCTGGGGTGCTCGGCCGAGGTCAGCACGGCCTGGATGTCGTGCTGTTTGCAGGCTTCCAGAATCCGGGCGTCATCAGCGGCCACCACCACACGTTGGGCTGTGCTTTGCTGGGCGCGCTGGGCCACGCGCACGATCATGGGCAGGCCGCCGATATCGGCCAGCGGCTTGTTGGGCAAGCGCGACGAGGCCATGCGCGAGGGGATGAGGACGGTAAAAGGAGTGGGCGCCATGGAGCTGATAAGCAAAGAGCCGGTGGCTTTGCGGGCTGCTGGAGTGGGGCTGAAGCGGGCCGGCGCAAAGAGGCTGTCCAAAGAAAAAGGGTTGCAACCAGCGGATGCAACCCAGAGGCTTGAGGGCATTGTAGCGACGGCGTGGCCCGTCGCAGTCTCTCTTCTACTTGTTCGTTGGCGCTGCGGCGGTACGCAGGCTCAGGGAATGATGGCCGGCGAAGGCGCATTGCTGGCCGGAACGCTCACTTCGTCTGGTGCCAGCAGGATTTTTTCGACGGCGCGCAGTTTTTTGGCGTCGATCAGATCGCGCATGCGGGGCAGCAAGGCCACCAGGCCTTGGTAGCCCTGGGCTTTTTCCAGCATCAGCTGCAGGCGGAAGCCTCTGAGCCCCAGCTCGCTGACCAGCACGCTGGCCACGGCGTAGGCTTTCATATAGCGATCAGTGGGGTCGCTTACCTGCACCGGGGCGCTGGCGTGGCGCGATGCAGCGTGGCGCTCTTCGCGGCTCAGCGGCTGGGGGGCGGGTGTGGCGTGTGGCGCTTCTACTTCGGCTTGCACGGTGTCTTCCAAAAGCTGCGGTTCGCTCGCCGGGTTGACCGGGCTGGCCAGCCAGCCAGTCACTTCGCTGGCCGGGGCTGGGCGCAGCAGCTCCAGCAGGCCTTGCTGAACCAGGAGCTTGATGTCTTCGAGCACCTGCAGACGCCCGTTGGACGCGGGCAGCAGTGCCATGACTTGCTCGATGCTTTTGCTGCCGTCGAACATGATGAACGCAGGGCGCAGGCGTTGTGGCAGGGCAGGGTCGCGAGCGCGCAGTGCCTCCAAGCCTTTGTCGGTCTTTTTCAGAATGAGTGTTTGCATGGCAATTCGCTGTAAAAAAGAAGGTCAGACCTGGGGCAAGCGGGGTTGCCTGCCTAAAATTTCAGCGAATTGTGTCAAATTGCAAAGAATTCTGTATTGGGGATTTTCCTGATAAGTCAAATAATTTTTCAGTTTGATTGGGAAATGTCAATCAGAACTGATTTTATGCCGGGTGCAGGGCCTGCCGGGCAATAACGAAGTTGGATGGTGTTATTGCCGTGCCCGCCGCTGGAGACGGGCACGTGCCGCTTTACGCATTGTCGCCAGCGGCAATGGCGTCGATTTCGTCGTCGCTCAAGGGGCGGGCTTCGACTTCCAGCATCACCGGAATGCCGTCGCGCACCGGGTAGGCCAGGCGGGAGCTGCGCGATACCAGCTCTTGGCGCTCGCGGTCATAGCGCAGCGGGCCTTTGGTCACGGGGCATACCAGCAGTTCAAGCAGTTTCGGGTCCATGGGCAAATCTCTTTCATTGGGGGTGGCGGGGGCGCAGTGCTTGCAAGCGTTGCTCAACTTGCCGGGCAAAGCCGGCATCGATCACCACCTGCAGCGGCACAGCCAGGGCTTGTGGCGCAATGCGCCACAGCTTGTGGGCATCTTTTTCAGTGCATAAAAGCACCGGGGCATTTATTGTAGGCCCAGCCTCAGCGGTCAGCCCCAACTGCGCCAGCCATTGCGGGTCGGTCAGGTCGGCGTGGTCGGGCAGGGCGTCGCTGCGCTCGAGCTGCAGGCCGGCCGCTTGCAGCATGGCAAAGAACTCTTGCGGGTAGGCCACGGCGGCCAGGGCGCGCAGTTTGCGGCCACGCAGCTCGGTCAGCGGGATTGGCTGGCCGTTTTGGCCAAGGGCGTAGTCGGCCAATTGGCGCTTCACTGGCCAGGTGGCCGCGCCGCTGCTGGCCAGGCCAGCTGGGGGCTCGTTGGCGTAGAGCGCCATGTCGAGGCGACGGGGCCAGGCTTCGCGCAGCGGGCCCGCTGGCAATTGCCAGCCGTTGCCAACACCCAGGCGGTTGAAGACGGCAATTTCCAAGTCGCGCGCCAAGGCCAGGTGTTGCAGGCCGTCGTCGCAAATAAGAACATCGGTTTGCGGATGCGCAGCCAGTGCGGCTTGCGCAGCCAGTGCGCGCTTGTTGGCCACAAAAACTGGCACGCCGGTGCGTTGCGCAATCAGCAGTGGCTCGTCGCCCACCTGGCTAGGGTCGCTGGCGGCAGTTACGGCCAGCGCCGTGGATTCTGCCTGCTGGCTGCGGCCATAACCGCGCGATACCACGGCCGGGTGCCAGCCTTGTGCCTGCAAGGCCTGGACCAGATGCATGGTGACCGGGGTTTTGCCGCCGCCGCCAGCAATCACATTGCCAATCACGATGACGGGCACGGGCGCTCGGTAACTGTGCAGCCAGCCCAGCTTATACAGAGAGCGGCGTAGGCCATTGAGCCCGGCATAGATCCAAGACAGCGGCAGCAAGGCGCAGGCCAGCGGTCCGCGGTGCTGCCAAGCATCGGTGATGCGGGCAGACAGCGGGCGGCTGCCGGGGGTGGTTGGAGGTGCGGGGGGCTGGCTCATGCAGGTTCGCATGCTAGCACTGCTGGCTAGCAGAGCCGGGCAGGGCTGGGCCTGCCCTGGATCTGTCGCTGTGGCTCAGTTGGCAGCCGATTGGGTGGCGAAGGTGATCTGTTGCAGGCCCACGCGGCGGGCTGCTTCCATTACCGACACCACCGATTGGTGCGGCGCCATGGCATCGGCGCTGATGATGATCACGCTGTCTTTGCCAGCCGTAGCGGCTTCGCGCAAGGCGCTGGCCATGTCGGCCACGGTCTTGCCTTCGATAGCGGTTTTGTTCACCGCGTAACGGCCATCGGAGGCCACGGCCACGATGATTTCCTTGGGCCGGTCACGCAACTGCTCGGCGTTGGCAACGGGCAAAGTCAGTTGCAGCTCGGTGAACTTGCTGTAGGTGGTGGAGAGCATCAAAAAGATGAGCACCACCAGCAACACGTCGATGAAGGGGATCAGGTTGATCTCAGGCGCTTCCTGGGTGCGGGGGCGGAAGTTCATGCGCGGCTCCAGCGGGCGGTCAAGGCTTGCGCAGCTTGTTCAGGTGGCGCAGGAACTGCTCGGACGACAGCTCCAGCGTCAGCAAAAAGCCATCGACGCGGCTGCGGAAGTAGCGCCAGAAGATCAGCGTCGGGATGGCCACGATCAGGCCGAAAGCCGTGTTGTACAGCGCGATCGAGATGCCGTGAGCCAATTGGGCGGGGTTGTTGCCGCCGCCGCCCTGCGAGCCGAAGATCTCGATCATGCCGATCACGGTGCCCAGCAGGCCCAGCAGAGGCGCTGCCGAGGCAATGGTGGCCAGGGCGGTGAGGTATTTCTCGAGCTTCTGGGCCTCGCGGCGGCCGGCGCTTTCCATGCTGGCGCGCAGGTCGGCTTCAGAAATGCGGGGCTCCAGCGTGATGGAGCGCAGGCCGCTGGCCAGCACTTCGCCGAGGGCCGAGTTTTGGCCCAGCTGGTTCACCACTTCGGCGCTGGGCACGCCGTTGGCGGAGACGGACACCGCCTCTTGCAGCAGGTTGGGAGGAGCGACCTTGGCGGTCTTCAGGGCCAGAAAACGTTCAACAATCAGCGCCAGGGCCAGGATGGAGCAGGCGATCAAAGGCCAGATCGGCCAGCCTGCGGCTTGGATAATGGAAAACAAATCTCTCTCCGCTCGTTTCTTCTCAACTTTGCATTATGGCCCAAGCAGGCTCGCCGTCCGCCTAAAATTGTGCCAGTCGCAGCCTACAGCCAACAGGCTGAAGCGCGCACAGCGGAGGCGGCAAAAGTCTTCCACAGAATATGTGGATAACCATGTGGGCAATCTGTCATCAGCCGGAAAAATCGTTGCAATGACGGGCTTTTTGTTAGATTGCTTAAAAAATAAGCTGATAAAAATACTTATAAATCAATGGCTTGTACGAAGGTTCAATCTTTTGTGCTACAGAGTATGACGTGCTGATGACGCCCTGCGGCGCCCCGGTGGCTGTGGACTACCGGTGTCGCTCCTGTGCGGAACTGTGGCTGCAGCGCAGGCCATGGCCGGCTGCCTGGCCGGTATTTGGCCGCAGTTGCGCGGCAGATGGCAGCAAGATGGCGCTGGAATGCACTTGTTTGGTGCGTATGGGGAGGCTGCTCACTGCTGTCTCGGGCGCCTGGGTTGAGCGCACTGGCGGTGCTATGCTTGCGGCCTTGCTGGTGCCGGCTTGGGCAGCATTGGCATCACTCTCAAAAAAGAAGCTGCAAACGCTGGCTGGGTGGCGTGAAAGACGGTGTTATGGCTATGTTTGATTCGGATCAGTCTACTGCAATGGCGGCCCCACGTGTCTGGGATGTGGGCGCGCTGTGCCGCGCCGTGGGCGATGCCTTGGCGGCCCGCTTCAACCCGGTCATGGTGCGGGGCGAGCTCAGCGGGTTTTCGCGTGCGGCCAGCGGCCACTGTTACTTCAACCTCAAAGATGCCAATGGCCAGATCCGTTGCGCCATGTTCAAGCGTGCTGCCCAAGGCTTAGGCTTTGCGCCGCGCGATGGCGAGCTGGTGGAAGTGGTGGGCAAGCTGGGCGTGTACGAGCAGCGCGGCGATCTGCAACTGATCGTCGAAGACATGCGCCGCGCCGGTCAAGGCGCTTTGTTTGAGCAGTTTTTGCGCCTCAAGGCCCAGCTCGAATCCGAAGGTCTGTTCGCCGCCGAGCGCAAGCGCCCCTTGCCTATGATGCCGCGTGGCATTGGCATTGTTACCTCGTTGGGCGCGGCCGCTTTGCATGACGTGGTTACTGCCTTGCGTCGGCGCGTACCGCAACTGCCCGTGGTGTTGGTGCCGGCCCTGGTGCAAGGCGCGCAGGCCGCGCCTTCTATGGTCGATGCGCTGCAGCGCCTTTACCAGTTGGCGCTGGACCAGATTGCATTCGACAACGGCTTGCTGGAGCAAGCGCCAGCCCAGGCCATTGACGCCATCTTGCTGGTGCGCGGCGGGGGCTCGCTCGAGGACCTGTGGGCTTTCAACGACGAGCAACTGGCCCGCACCATTGTGCAAAGCCCGGTGCCGCTGGTCAGCGGCGTGGGCCACGAGACCGATTTCACCATTGCCGATTTCTGCGCCGACCTGCGTGCGCCTACGCCCACTGCGGCGGCCGAGCTGGTTTGTCAGCCGCGTGACGTTTGGCTGGGTGCTTTGGAGTTGCTGCAAGAGCGTTTGAGCGATGCGGTAGAGCGCCACATCGACCGCCAATGGCAGCGCCTCGATGTGGCCGCGCGCCAGATTGCCCGGCCTTCCGCCTTGGTGCACGGCCAGCAGCAAGTGCTGGATCGCTTGGGCCAGCGCCTGCAATCGGCCGTGCAAACGCATTTGCATGCGCAAGACAAGCGCGTACAGCATCTGGCCAGCACTTTCCCGGTCAGCGTGGAGCGCCGTGTGGAGCGCCAACAGCAAAACCTGGAGCGCCTGGGCGCCCGGCTGGAGCTGCTCAACCCGCGCCAGGTTTTGTCGCGCGGCTATGCGTTGCTGACCAGCATGGACGGCCAGGTTATCAGCTCGGTAACCCAGGCGACACCGGGCAAGGCCATGCACGCCGAGCTGGCCGATGGCAGCATGGACGTGGTCGCCACTCAGCGCTTGCTGGTGTAATGGCGCAGCAACCCGATCTGTATTTCTTGAACCACCAAGGCTGAGCGACGCGCTCAAAAGCCTGCTCCCCACCTGCCACCAATACCTGTGTCTACGCCCACTACAACCTCCGAGCTGCTTACCAGCTACCGCAAAGCCGCTGCCGAAGCGGCCAAGAAAACCGAACTTGTCAAAGCCGCTGCCGCCAAAGGCCCGCGCGCCATTGCCACCGCCAGCGAAGTGGCTGCCAAAGCGGTGCGCCGGCGCAATGTGCTGGCAGCCCAACTGGCGCAATTGGGCGTGGCCTTGCCAGACAAAGCCTGATATCGCGCCGCTTTGTAGCAAGCGGTATCCGTATTCGCCATCAGGTCGAAAATCCTTTCTACAATCGACTGCTGAACCCCGAAGGCGACGATACGCCCGCAAGCCGGCCGCGTCGCCCGCATTGCCAACCATACCAACCACGAGGAAACGACGATGGAACGTACTCTGCCACCCCTGCCATATGCAATCGATGCCCTGGCTCCCGCTGGCTACAGCAAGGAAACCATGGAGTACCACTACCTCAAGCACCACAATGCTTATGTAGTCAAGCTCAACGAACTGCAAAAGGGCACCGAGTTCGAAAACATGGAACTGGAAGACGTGGTCAAGAAGTCCTCCGGCGGCATGTACAACCAGGCAGCCCAAATCTGGAACCACACCTTCTTCTGGAACTGCATGGCCCCCAACGGCGGTGCAGAACCCACCGGCGCGCTGGCTGATGCCATCAACAAAAAGTGGGGCAGCTACGCCGAGTTCAAGAAGGCCTTCGTGGCTTCGGCCGTGGGCAATTTCGGCTCCGGCTGGACCTGGCTGGTGAAGAAGGCCGACGGCTCGGTCGACATCGTCAACATGGGCGCCGCCGGCACCCCGCTGACCACCGCCGACAAGGCCCTGCTGACCGTGGACGTGTGGGAACACGCCTACTACATCGACTACCGCAACCTGCGCCAGAAGTTTGTCGAAACCTTCTTCGACAAGCTGGTGAACTGGAAGTTTGCCGAAGCCAACTTCGCTTAAGCGAAGCCCGGCGCCTGCTGATCTGTTCAGCGCCTGAACAAGCCTCCTGCGGGAGGCTTTTTTGCGTCTGAAGCGTCTGCATGCAGGCTTTGCATCTTGATGCAATAGCGCGCAAAGCCTCAATGCAGCTACTGCGCCGTTTAATCGCGCACCTTGCCGCGCAGCGCTTTCACATTCGAGCGCAGGCTTTTGCCTTGCAGGCGGCGCTGCTGCGAGCCCCAGGTGGGTTTGGTGGCTTTGCGTTTGCGTGGCACATGGGCGGCTTGGGCCACCAGGGCATTCAGGCGCTCCAACGCGTCCCACAGGTTTTGCTCCTGCGTGCGGTACTGCTGGGCTTTGATGACGACCACACCCTCGGCGGTGATGCGCTGGTCGGCTGTTGCGAGCAGGCGCTCTTGCACGGCGGCCGGCAAGTGCGAGGCGCGGATGTCAAAGCGCATGTGCACGGCGCTGCTGACCTTGTTCACGTTCTGACCACCCGGGCCCTGGGCGCGCACCGCCGTCCATTGCACGTCGGCCTCGGTCAGGAGCAGCGAAGAGGGGGCGGGCGTGGTCATGGCGAGAGAGTGCGGTGCAAGGGGAGGTCTTGGTGGAAAAGTCGGTATTTTGCGCCAGCCAACATGGCTTGGCTCAATAATTCGCTGGGTCAACTCTTGTATAAGACTTAAAAAACGGCGACAATCCCTGGCTGTTGAATTCCGTATTGTGATATTGCATTGCACCATTTCGCTGGCCTTGCCACCGGGATGCCATGCGATCATCATAGGATCGGTTTCCCACAGACGCGAAGGCAGCCCAGACCCCTGCCGCCAGCCGCGTCGAACCCTGAACTTTTGCCACTTGAAAGACCAGATGACTACCCAGCAACCCACCATCATCTACACCCTGACCGACGAGGCGCCCCGCCTGGCGACGGCAGCGTTCCTGCCCATCGTGCGCAGCTTTGCCGGCGCAGCAGGCATCAATGTGGCCGAGAGTGACATTTCGCTGGCTGCACGTATCCTGGGCCAGTTCCCCGAAGTGTTGACCGACGCACAGCGCGTGCCCGACAACCTGGCTGAGCTGGGCAAGCTGACGCTGACCCCCGATGCCAACATCATCAAGCTGCCCAATATTTCGGCATCGGTGGGCCAGCTGCAAGAGGCGATCAAGGAGCTGCAGGACAAGGGCTACAAGCTGCCCGATTACCCTGAAAACGCTTCGACCCCCGAAGAAAAAGACATCAAGGCACGCTACAGCAAGTGCATCGGCTCGGCCGTGAACCCTGTGCTGCGCGAAGGCAACTCCGACCGCCGCGCTCCCGCTGCCGTGAAGAACTACGCCAAGAAGCACCCCCACTCGATGGGCGAGTGGAAGCAATGGTCGCAAACCCATGTCTCGCACATGGACCAGGGCGACTTCTACCACGGCGAAAAGTCGATGACGCTGGACAAGGCGCGCGACGTGAAGATGGTGCTGGAGACCAAGTCGGGCCAGACCATCGTGCTCAAGGAAAAGGTCAAGCTGCAAGACGCCGAAGTGATCGATTCCATGTTCATGAGCAAGAAGGCCCTGCTGGCTTTCTATGAAAAGGAAATCGAAGACTGCCGCGAATCGGGCATTCTGTTCTCGCTGCACGTCAAGGCCACGATGATGAAGGTCTCGCACCCCATCGTGTTCGGCCACTGCGTGCGCATTTTCTACAAGGAAGCATTCGAGAAGCACGGCAAGCTGTTCGACCAGCTGGGCGTGAACGTGAACAACGGCATGGCCGATCTGTACGCCAAGATCGAAACCCTGCCCGCCTCGCAGCGCGACGAAATCGTGCGCGATCTGCACAAGTGCCAAGAGCACCGTCCGCGTCTGGCCATGGTGGATTCGGCCAAGGGCATCACCAACTTCCACTCGCCCAACGACGTGATCGTGGACGCCTCCATGCCCGCCATGATCCGTGGCGGTGGCAAGATGTGGGCGGCCGACGGCAAGCCTTACGACTGCAAGGCCGTGATGCCTGAGTCGACCTTTGCCCGTATCTACCAGGAAGTGATCAACTTCTGCAAGTGGCACGGCAACTTCGACCCCAAGACCATGGGCACCGTGCCCAACGTGGGCCTGATGGCGCAAAAGGCCGAGGAATACGGCTCGCACGACAAGACCTTCGAGATCTCCGAAGACGGCGTGGCCAACATCGTCGACATCGCCACTGGCGAAGTGCTGATGAGCCAGAACGTGGAGCAAGGCGACATCTGGCGCATGTGCCAGGTCAAGGACGCCCCGATCCGCGACTGGGTGAAGCTGGCCGTAACCCGCGCCCGCAACTCCGGCATGCCTGCCGTGTTCTGGCTGGATCCGTACCGTCCTCACGAGTCCGAGCTGATCAAGAAGGTCAACAAGTACCTCAAGGATTACGACACCGCCGGTCTGGAGATCTACATCCTCTCCCAAGTGCGCGCCATGCGTTACACCCTGGAGCGCGCTGCTCGCGGCCTGGACACCATCTCGGTGACCGGCAACATCCTGCGCGACTACCTGACCGACCTGTTCCCGATTCTGGAGCTGGGCACCTCGGCCAAGATGCTGTCGATCGTGCCTCTGATGCAAGGCGGCGGCCTGTACGAAACCGGTGCTGGCGGCTCGGCCCCCAAGCACGTCGAGCAGTTGGTGGAAGAGAACCACCTGCGCTGGGATTCGCTGGGTGAGTTCCTGGCGCTGGCCGTGTCGTTCGAAGATCTGGGCATCAAGAACAACAACAACCGCGCCAAGCTGCTGGCTAAGACCCTGGACGAAGCCACCGGCAAGCTGCTGGATCTGGACAAGTCGCCTTCGCGCCGCACCGGCGAGCTGGACAACCGTGGTTCGCAGTTCTACATCGCCATGTACTGGGCCCAGGCCCTGGCCGCTCAGACCGACGACAAGGAACTGGCAGCCAAGTTTGCGCCTATCGCCAAGGAACTGACCGACAACGAAGCCAAGATCGTGGGCGAGTTGAAGGACGTACAAGGCAAGGCAGCCGACATCGGCGGTTACTACCAGCCCGACGTGGCCAAGCTGGACGCCGTGATGCGCCCCAGCGCTACCTTCAACAAGGTGGTGGCTGAGATCTGAGCGATGCGTTCAGGTAGCTGAAAGCGAAAGCTTCAGCTAAACAAAAACCGCAGCTCTGCAGGGGGCTGCGGTTTTTTTATGGGTTTTCTCGGTTTACCGGGGTGGTGGCAAATGCCGGATTCGCCGTTTGTTATTCAAGCAGCATTGCTTCGCAATGGCGCGGGCGCGAAGCGCCCGACAGACAGCTGCGAAAAGTCATTTTTACTGGCTGAAAGGCCGTCCACGCAGTTGTGTGCCTTCGGCGATGCCCTTTTGCTTGAACCAGCCCTGGTTCATCTCCAGCACATAGCGCACCGGCTTTTTCGAGCAGTGCGAATTTTCGGTCATGGGTTGCATGTCGGCCAGGTTGACGATGGTGCCGTCGTCGGCCACAAAGGCGGCGGTCAGCGGCAAGAGCGTGTTCTTCATCCAGAAGCACTGCGTGGAAGGGCGATCAAAGACAAACAGCATGCCTTCGTTGGCGGGCATCTCCTTGCGGAACATGAGGCCGATCTCTTTCTCGCGCGAGGTCTGTGCCACCTGGGCGTGGATGCGGTGCATCCCGGCCGACAACTCGGTGCGCGCCAGATTCATCTGGGGTTGGCCCTGCGGGGCATCCTGGGCCACGGCGGGCAGACCCAGCAAAGTGGTGGCAAGCACTGCGGCAGCGGGCAGGCTGCGGGCAAGAAAATTCAGGCGGGACATAGCGAGCAAAAGCCTTCCAAACAAATCGAACAGCGCCGGGCGCAGCTGGTTTTATACACGATCTGCAGCCACTGCGCAGCGGCAGGCACGGGCGACAGCCGGGCCCAGGATTGTCGCTAGAATCGTTTGCAGAACGCTGCCAGGCCTGTGCGGGCGGCTGCCAGTTTTTTGCGTATTTGGAGACTTTGCCATGCCTTACCAACATATCCAGCCGCCAGCGGACGGCCAGGCCATCACGGCCAACAGCGACCACAGCTTGAACGTGCCCAACGAGCCGGTGATTCCCTTTATTGAAGGTGACGGCGTGGGCCGCGATATCACGCCGGTGATGCGCAAAGTGGTGGATGCCGCCGTGGCCAAGGCTTATGGCGACACGCGCCGCATTGCCTGGATGGAAATTTATGCAGGCGACAAAGCCACCAAGCTCTACGGCGAAGGCCAGAGCCTGCCGCAAGAAAGCCTGGATGCTATTGCGCAATACCTGGTGGCCATCAAAGGCCCGCTGAACACGCCGGTGGGCGGCGGCCACCGCTCGCTCAACGTCACGCTGCGCCAGACGCTCGATTTGTATGTTTGCCTGCGCCCGGTGCGCTACTTTGCCGGCGTGCCCTCGCCCGTGCGCGAGCCGGAAAAAACCGATATGGTGATCTTCCGCGAGAACTCGGAAGACATCTACGCCGGCATCGAGTTTGCAGCCGGCTCGGACATGGCGGTCAAGCTGATCGAGTTTCTGAGAAAAGAGCTGGGCCAGCAGAAGATTCGTTTCCCCGAGACCTCGGGCATCGGCATCAAGCCCGTGTCGCGTGAGGGCAGCGAGCGTCTGGTGCGCAAGGCCATCCAATATGCGATCGACCACGACAAGCCCAGCGTCACCTTGGTGCACAAGGGCAACATCATGAAGTTCACCGAAGGCGCTTTCCGCGACTGGGGCTATGCGCTGGCGCTCAAAGAGTTCGGCGGCGAGCTGATCGACGGCGGCCCCTGGGTGCGCGTGAAGAACCCCAAGAGCGGCCAGGAGATCATCATCAAAGACGTGATTGCCGACGCCTTCTTGCAGCAGGTGCTGCTGCGCCCGGCCGATTATTCGGTCATTGCCACGCTCAACCTCAATGGCGACTACATCTCGGACGCGGTGGCCGCGCAGGTGGGCGGCATTGGCATTGCGCCAGGCGCCAACATGTCGGACAGCGTGGCTGTTTTCGAGGCCACGCACGGCACTGCGCCCAAGTACGCCGGCAAGGATTACGTCAACCCCGGCTCGCTCATTCTCTCGGCCGAGATGATGCTGCGCCACATGGGCTGGACGGAAGCGGCCGACCAGATCATCCGCGCCATGGAAACCACCATCCAGTCCAAGCGGGTCACCTACGATTTTGCCCGCCTGATGGACGGCGCCACCCAGGTGAGCACTTCGCGCTTTGGCGACGAGATGATTGCGAATATGGCGTGATCTGTTTGCGCTGCGCGCGGGCTTTTTGTGGCCCATCGCGCACTAGTGGAAGAGATATGCAGGGTTTATTGCCTGCCGTCTCTCGCAGGTAGTCCATTTCTTTACAGCCCGGCCGCTTTTTCAACTGGTGTTGCTTGGCTTTGCTGGCTGCAGCTGGCCGGGCCTCGCCCCGGCAGGCGACTGACTTTCTTGCTGCACGGCAAGAAAGTCAGCAAAGAAACGTGCCCTACATCCAGCGTCCCCGAAAGCTTCGCGGAGCGAATCTTTCGGGGCAACCTGCGCTCGAAGCAAACACCGGCGTGCGGCAGAACTCATTTCGCGCTAAAGCGCTCCATTCAAACAGCTGCCGCAAGTCAGTCCACGAAGTTTGGCTGTCCTGCGGCAGCCAAACCGCCGGCGTTTACTCCGATCGCAGGCGCTGGCTGAAGGGGGCAATCAACAGCCTGCGAGAACTGCGCCGATTCACTCATGCTGCTGCAATGAAACGGGCTGCCCGCCAGCAACCCGCGGCCATTGTGCAACAGGCAAAAAAATGCCAGCACTGAGGCTGGCCAAGGAGGGGTTCTTCAAACCGATGGGGGCATGATGCCTCAAATCGGCGGCCACTTGCGGGCCTAATTTGTGTGAGTTCGTGACGGGCTTCCCATCAGCTGTTACACGCGGCTACGGCTGCGGTCGTGGCAGCCGTTGTTGCCGCCGTGCTCAGATGCTTTTCTTCACTTCGTCCAAGGTGTCTTTGGCCGCTTGTCTCAGGTCACCCTTGGCTTTTTGCAGCTCGCCTTCGGCTTCCAGCGCCTGGCCCTTGGCGACTTGCTCGGGGCTGTTGATGGCCTTGCCAATGCCCGCTTGCGCTTCGCCAGCGAGGTCCTTGATTTTGCCTACGACTTGGTCCTTGTTGATCATGCTAACTCCTTGGTTCGGTTGCTGATGACTGCATTGTGGCGGGCGCGCAGGCGCAGCCATGTCAGCGAGCCCAAGGCATGTGTGTGCGGGATGGCCGACAGCGCTGCAGGCGGTTGGCGCAGGCTGGGTGGCAGTCAGCGCTGAGAGGGTTTTTTCAGCGGGCTGTGCGCCTGCAGCGCTTGCTGGTAAGCATGCAGGTGCTCGGTTTCGCGCTCCAGGTACTGGGCGATCGCGCGGGCAAAGCGCGGGTCGGCCACCCAGTGCGCGCTGGGCGTGCTGGTGGGTAGCAAGGCGCGAGCCATTTTGTGCTCGCCCTGTGCGCCGCCTTCAAAGTGCTCAAAGCCGTTGGCAATGCACCATTCGATGGGTTGGTAGTAGCAGGCTTCAAAGTGCAATTGGTCCACGCGGGCCAGCGCTCCCCAGTAGCGGCCATAAGCGGTGCGGCGGTCGGCGCTGATGGCGATCAGGCTGCAAGCGATGCCTTGGCCGCCTTGCTCGGCCACAAACAGCACCCAGTTCTCGGGCATGTGGCTGCGCATGGCGTCAAAAAACGCCGGGCTGAGGTAGGGCGCATTGCCGTGTTCGAGGTAGGTGCGCTCGTAGCAGCGGTAGAAGAAAGCCCAGTCTTCAGCGCTGATCTGCTGGCCTTCTGCGTGGCGGAAAGTGACACCCGCCTCGGCCACTTTGCGCCGCTCCTGGCGGATTTTTTTGCGTTTTTCCTGCTGCAGGCTGGCGAGAAAATCGCCAAAGTCAGCATAGGCTGCGTGCTGGCGGTTGTGCCAGTGGAACTGCACGGTTTCGCGTTGCATCAGCCCGGCTTGTTGTGCAGCCTGCAGATCAGCCGGGGCGGCAAACAGCATGTGCAGCGATGAGAGTTTTTGCTGAGCGCAAAAGTCCATGGTTGCTTGCAGCAGTGGCAGGCGCAGTGCTTCATCGGCCACCAGCAAGCGGCTGCCGGGCACGGGTGTAAAGGGCACGGCGATCACGGCCTTGGGGTAGTAATCGAGCCCGTGCTCGGCATAGGCGCGGGCCCAGGCAAAGTCGAAAACGTATTCGCCGTAGGAATGCGTTTTGGCGTACAGCGGGCAAGCGGCCAGCAATTGCTTGCCTTGCCAGAGCGTGATGTGGCACGGCTGCCAGCCGGTTTTCGCTGTGGCGCTGCCGCTCGATTCCAGCGCCAACAAATACGCATGCCGCATGAAAGGCGTGGGCTGCTCCTGCTGGGCCAGCAGGCCGTCCCAGGCCGCTGCATCAACCTCGGCCATGCTGGGCAGCACGCGCAATTGCACAGTGGTAGGCAGAGGCGAGGGGCGAAGCGGCGCAGCAGTCATACGCTGATTGTGGCCGCTGCCGGATGCCGTTGCGCCGATGCGGTCATGCGACAAGACAGGGGCCGCTCAAGCAGCGCTTTGGATGGCAGCCAGTAGTGCTTGCACTTCTTCGCTGCTGGACGACCAGGCGGTGACGAAGCGCACCACCAGCTCATCGTCTGCCACGCTCATACCTGGCGGCACGCTGGTGGCGTACCAGTCTGCGCAGCGCACGCCTTGGGCCAGCAAGTGCTCGTACAGGCTGCGCGGCATGATGGCAAATACCTCGTTGGCCTCGGTGGGCCAGCTCAGGCGCACGCGGCCGCTGGCGGCCAAGGCGGCGGCCAGTTCGGCAGCGATGGCATTGGATTGGCGTGCCAGCTGCAACCAGTAACCGTCTTGCAACCAGGCGCAAAACTGCGCGCCTATCAGACGGCTTTTGGAGACCAGTTGGCCGCTGCGTTTGAGGCGCGGGCGAAAGTCACGGGCCAGCGAGGTGTCGAAAAACACCACCGCTTCGGCCATGAGCGCACCGTTTTTAGAAGCGCCCAGGCTGAGCACATCAACGCCGGCTTTCCAAGTGATGTCGGCAGGCTGGCATTGCAGCGCTGCTACCGCATTGGCCAGGCGAGCGCCGTCCATGTGCAGGCGCAGGCCGTGGCGGCGTGCACTGGCCGACAATGCGGCCACTTCGTCTGCCTGGTAGACCAAGCCGTTTTCCGACACCTGCGAGATGCTGACGGCGCTGGGCAGCATATTGTGCGGTGCGCTGGCCGGGTAAGTGGCGAGAAAACGATCTACATCGCCAGCACCGAGTTTGCCGTTGGCGGTGGCCAGCGGCAGCAGGCGGGCGCCGCCGGTGAAAAACTCGGGGGCGCTGTTTTCGTCGATGGCGATGTGTGCCATGTCGTGGCAGAGCACAGCGTTCCAGGGCTGCGCCAGCGTAGAGAGCGCCAGGCAGTTGGCGGCTGTGCCGGTGGTCACAAAAAAGGCTTGCAGCTCGGTGCCAAAGGTTTCGCACAGCATTTGCTGGGCGCGGGCACTCCAGTCGTCGTTGCCGTAGGCCGACTGGATGCCGCTGGACGCTTGTGCCAGCGTTTGCAAGATGGCGGGCGCTACGCCGGCCTGGTTGTCACTGCCAAAGTTCATGGTGCGGGAGCGAGGTAGGGCAAAGCCTGCGATTTTGCGCGCAAACCAGGCCGCACAGGCGGACAAAGGCGACGCATTGCGCCCCTGAGGCTTGCCAGTGCGCTAGACTGTTTGGCTGTACCGGGCGCTGTCCCTTGGGTTGCGCCCGCTGCCAGATTCACTGCCACACCAACTCCATGTCCAATTTTTCCGTCGCAAGCGCCCAGCTGAACTTTGTTGTGGGCGATATGCCGGGCAATGCCCGCAAGATCATCGATGCAGCAACGCAGGCAGCGGCCCAGGGTGCTCAACTGCTGCTGACGCCTGAGCTGGGGATTTGCGGCTATGCCGCTGAGGATTTGTTCCAGCGTCCGTCTTTTCTGGCCGCTTGCGCTGCCGCAGTGCAAGAAGTGGTGCAGGCCTCGGCCCAATGGCCGGAGCTGACGCTGGTGCTCGGCCACCCGCAAGTGGCAGAGCAGGCCGTGCATGGCCGTTGCTACAACGCAGCCAGCGTGGTGCGTGGCGGCCAAGTGCTTGCTACCTACCGCAAGCAGTTGCTGCCCAATTACCGCGAGTTCGACGAAACGCGCTATTTCGTAGCCGGTGCCGAGACCTGTGTGTTTGAAGTGGCTGGCACCAAGCTTGGGCTGCTGGTGTGCGAAGACGCCTGGGACCAAGGCCCGGCGCTGGCTGCCAAAGCGGCGGGTGCGCAGATGCTGGTGGTGATCAACGCATCGCCTTTCCAGATGGACAAGCCTGCGCACCGTGAGCAAGTAATGGCCGAGCGCACGCGCCAGACGGGTTTGCCGCTGGTGTACACGCACTTGGTGGGTGGCCAGGACGAGCTGGTGTTCGACGGCCATTCGTTCGCCTTGAATGCCGACGGTACAGTGGCCGCACGCGCTCCCGGTTTTGAGGAAAAGCTGTTGTTCACGCAGGTGCAAGCCCCGCTGTCTGCTGCTGGCGCATTGCGTTTGCAAGGCGAAGTAGCGCCGCAGGGCGATACCAACAGCCAGCTGTGGCATGCGTTGGTGTTGGCAGTGCGCGATTACCTGGGCAAGACCGGCTTCCCTGGCGCAGTGCTGGGTTTGTCGGGCGGCATCGATTCGGCCCTGGTGCTGGCGATTGCGGTAGACGCCATCGGCGCCGACAAGGTGCGCACGGTGATGATGCCTTCGCCTTATACGGCTGACATCAGCTGGATCGACGCGCGCGACATGGCCGAGCGCCTGGGCGTGCAGTACGAAGAGATTTCGATTGCGCCGCAGTTCGAGGCTTTCAAGGCCGCGCTGGCACAAGACTTTGCCGGCAAGCCCGAGGACACGACCGAAGAGAATCTGCAAGCGCGCATTCGCGGCACTTTGCTGATGGCTTTGTCCAACAAATTTGGCTCAATTGTGCTGACCACCGGCAACAAGAGCGAGATGGCCACCGGCTACTGCACGCTGTATGGCGATATGGCGGGCGGCTTTGCCGTGCTGCGCGATGTGCTCAAGACCCGCGTGTTCGAGCTGGCGCGCTGGCGCAACGCCAACGATCCGTATGGCACGGGCCGCGACCCCATCCCCGAGCGCATCATCACGCGCCCGCCCAGCGCCGAGCTGCGCCCCGACCAGAAGGACCAGGACAGCCTGCCGCCTTACGAGGTGCTGGACGCGATCATCGTGCGCTACATGGAGCAGGATGCCGATATCGACAGCATCGTGGCCGCCGGCTATGAGCGCGCGGATGTCGAGCGCGTGGTGCGGCTGATTCGTATCAACGAGTACAAGCGCCGTCAGGCCGCCGTGGGCCCGCGCTTGTCGGCCCGTGGTTTTGGCCGCGATTGGCGCTACCCGATCACCAACCGTTTCCGTGGCTGAACGCGCGAAGATTCACCATGCCGCGCGTGTTGGCATCGCATTCTTGAAGCACAATAAGCCCAGTTGCTGCGCCCGCTGAGACGCAGCGTGTATTTGCCCCATCCCAGGAGAAGCCCATGAAAATGATCACCGCCGTTATCAAACCGTTCAAGCTCGACGAAGTGCGCGAGGCCTTGGCCGAGGTGGGCGTGACGGGCTTGACGGTCAGCGAAGTCAAAGGCTTTGGCCGCCAGAAAGGCCACACCGAGCTGTACCGCGGCGCCGAGTACGTGGTCGATTTTCTGCCCAAGGTGAAGATTGAAGTGGCCGTGAAGGACGAAGACGTGGACCGCTGTGTGGACGCCATTGTCAACGCCGCCCGCACCGGCAAGATCGGTGACGGCAAGATTTTTGTGACCGATGTGGAGCGCGTGATCCGCATCCGCACCGGCGACATGGACGAGGCTGCGGTTTAAGCTGCACGCATCCCACGCCCCATAAAAAACGCCTGCTTCGTGCAGGCATTTTTGTTGGCGTTGCGAGCGCTCAGATCACGTTCTTGAGTTCGGCGTTTTGCATGGCCAGGCCGGCTTCTTCCACCAGCTGGGTCAGTAGCGCCTCGTGGTCGGTGCCGCTTTGCACCAGGCCCATTTGCCATTCGTCCATGAAGCCCTGGCTCACGCATTGGTTCAGAAACTGCAGCATGGCGTCGTAATAGCCATGCGCGTTGAGAATACCGATGGGCTTGTCGTGGTAGCCGAGCTGACGCCAGGTCCAGATCTCGTACAGCTCTTCAAAAGTGCCGATGCCGCCGGGAATGGCCACAAAGGCCTGGCTGCGCTCAGCCATCATGGCTTTGCGCTCGTGCATGGTAGTGACCACATGCAACTCGTCGCACAGCTCATTGGCCAGCTCGCGGTCGACCAGCGCCTTGGGAATGATGCCAACCACGCGGCCACCGGCCTCGCGCGTGGCGCGCGCCACCGTGCCCATCAGCCCCGATTTGCCGCCGCCGTAAACCAGCTGGCCGCCGTGGCGGCCGATCCAATGGCCCACGGCCTGGGCAGCGGCGCTGAAGGCCTCGTCCTTGCCGGGGCGCGAGCCACAGTAAACGCAAATTGAAAAAGCAGGGGAGTGGGTGGTCATCGTGCAAATCTTTCAAACAAGGCAGCCAGCCAGACCGCGCCGCACAGCAAGAGCGCCAGAAAAACGGCGGCGCTGCCCATGTCCTTGGCTTTTTTGGACAGCGCGTGCCACTCGGGCCCGAAGCGGTCAATCGCCGCTTCGACGGCGCTGTTGAGCAGTTCGGTGATCAGCACCAGAAAAACCGGTGCGATCAGCAAGGCCCATTCGCGCCAGTCGCGGGCCAGCCAGATGGAGGCAGGCAGCAGCACAATGGCGAGCAGGACTTCCATGCGGAAAGCCTTTTCGCCCCAGCCGGCACGCAGGCCTTGCAGCGAATAGCCGGCCGCGTGGCGCAGGCGCGAAAAGCCGGTACGGCCCTTGTGCGGGTTGATCTGCAAATAGGCGGCCGATGCGGCGGTGCTGTCTTGCGCATCAGAGGGAGCAGGGGTGCGAGGGGGCGGCGTAGTGGTCATGGCAAAAGCGGCACCCGACGGGCGCCATCTGCATACTATATTGCAGCGCAGCAAGTTTGTGCAGGATGGGCGGTGGAATCTGTTGTCAGATGCATGACGGCAAAAAAGCCCAGTTCGCCGGGGCGAAGCTGGGCTTGCAAGGAGAGCAAAGTGCTCAGGGGTGCGCTCAGTGCGTGCTGCGTGCTGGCTGGGCTGCGGATGCTGGCGCGGCACCGGTTGGTGCTGTGGCGGCCGTGCTGTCGGCTTCAGCATCCAGTTGTTCCAGTTTCAGGCCACGGGTTTCCGGCAGCAGGCTGGCGGCGATGATGACCACCGCATAGCCAGTGCCCGCCACCACGGCGATAGCAATGCCCAGGTCGACCTTGCCGGTGCTGAGCGTCCCCACGGTCAGCGGGAACAGCGAGGCGATCACGCGGCCCACGTTGTAGGCAATGCCGTAACCTGTGGCGCGCACGGCGCTGGGATAGGCTTCGGAGATGGTGGCGCCAATGCCGGCGAACATGCCTTGCATCATCATGCCCAGCGGAAAGCTCAGCAGCAGCATCGAGGCGTTGGACAGCGGAATCATCATGTACGACAGCGCCATCGCCAGGGCGCAGACGGCAAAGATGATGTAGGTGTTGCGGCGGCCAATGCGGTCGGTGGCGTAGGAGCCGGCCACATAGCCCATGAAGGAGCCCAGAATCATCACGCCCAAGTACGAGCTGGTGCCAAAGATGGACAGGCCGCGCTGGTTGGCCAGGTAGGTGGGCAGCCAGGTGGCAATGGCGTAGTAACCGCCGAGCATGCCGCCCGAGAGCAGGCTGCAAAGCACGGTTTTGCGCAGCAGCGGGCCGCTGCAAACGGTTTTGAGGTTGCTGTGCCAGGCGGCGTTGTTGCGGGCAGTTTGCGACTTGGCAAAGATTTCTGGCTCTTGCAGGTTGCGGCGCAGGTAAATCACCACCAGCGCGGGCAGCGCGCCGAGGAAAAAGCAGATGCGCCAGGCGACCTCTGCCGGAACAAAGGCAAATACGCCGGCAAACACCAGCGCTGCAGCGCCCCAGCCAAATGAGTAGCTGCTGGCGGTAAAGCCTGAGTACTTGCCACGGTGCGCGGGGTTTTTGATCATCTCAGCCACCAAGACCATGCACAGCGACGATTCGCCGCCAAAGCCCAGCCCTTGGATGGCGCGGCAAATGGCCAGCTGCGTAGGTGAGTTGGTAAAGCCTGCGGCAAAGGTGGCGCCGGCAAACACCACAATCGTCCACTTGAGAACGCGCACGCGGCCGTAGCGGTCGGCCAGCACGCCGGCGACGATGGCGCCCACCAGCGAAGCGATCAGCGTGTAGGTGACGATGGCGCCGGCTTCGGATTTGGACATGCTCCATTGCAGGAGCAGGGTGGGGATGAGAAAGGTGTAGATCATGAAGTCGAACACATCGACCGCATGGCCTAAAAAGGCACCGTAGAAACCTTTGCGCTCGGTGGCACTGAGCTCGCGAAACCAGGAAAACATCTTGCTTGTCTCTCTTTGAAAAGGGGCTGGGCGAAGAAAAAAGGCAAAGCCGGGCCAGAGCCCGAGGCGTGCGGGCCCAAAAAATGCTCGGCAAAGGGAGTTGCGGGCTAGCTGGGGGTGGTGTCTAGCCGGGGCGCACGCCAGTGGTAACCGGCGTCTTCGAGCAGCTGGGCGAAACGCAGCGTGCTCAGGTCTTGGAAGCGGTTGCCGATGATTTGCGCGCCCACCGGCAAGCCGGGTGCATCACCCCGGATGGGTGCCACAGTGGCAGGCAAGCCGCACAGGCCGCCAAGGCCTGCCCAGAAAAGCTGCGAAACCACGGGCTGCGGTTGGCCGTTGACCTGCAACTGCCGTTGCCACGGTTCTTGCTCATGCATGTGCGGGAAGGCCAGCGTGGCTGCAGCCGGGCACAGCAGCAGGTCGTAATGTTGAAAATAGGCATCCCAGGCTTGCTGGAAGCGCGCCACGGATTTTTCGTGCTGCAGCCACTCGCGGTGCGTCATGGTGGCGCCCAGCACTTGCAGCGTGGCGTAGCTGTCGTCTTGCGGATCCAAGCCGGCACGGGCGCTTTGCAGCTGGGCAAAAGCGGCCTCGGGTGTGTAGAGCGAGGTGGAGGCGCGCAGCATTTGCACGTAGGTGCGCCACAATTCGCGGGAATCGATGGCCGGACGGGCTTGCCAGTCCACCTGAGCGCCCAGCGCCTGCAGGTGTTGGCCCAGGTGGCTGATGGCATCGGCCACGGGTTGGTCGATATGGCAGTAGGTATCGTCCAGTGCAATGCCTACGCGGTACTCGGCCAGAGAGCTGCGCGTGTCGGGTTTCAGCCGCAGTTGGCCGGCGCGTTGGGCGTCGCCAGGCAGATCGGCCAGCACCTGGACAATGGTTTCCAGATCGTAGGCCGAGCGCGCCAAGGGGCCGGCGCAGTTGATGGCCGGCACCGGATCGTCGCTGTCGATGCCGTGGCCTTGCAGCGAAATAAGCCCGTGGCTGGCCTTGTGCGAAAAAATACCGCAGTAATGGGCCGGGTTGCGGATGGAGGAGCCGATGTCGGAGCCCACATCAAAAAAAGCCATGCCGCTGGCGACCGCTGCAGCGCTGCCACCGGAAGAGCCGCCCGGGGTTCTGCCGCTGTCGTGCGGGTTGCGGGTGACGCCATAGACTGCGTTGTAGGACTGCCAGTCGCGCAGATAAAGCGGAACATTGGTTTTGCCAAGCAAAACGGCACCGGCATCCAGCAAGCGCTGTACTACGGCCGAGTGGCGGGCTGCGCGGTGCTCACGACGCGCCGGGTCGCCACAGGTAGTGGGCCATCCGGCTACGTCAAATGATTCCTTGATAGTGAACGGAATGCCATGCAAAGGCCCGCAGGGGCGACCTTGGAGCAGTGTCTGGTCGGCCTGTGCAGCAGTTTGCAAGCTGGTGGTCACGTCTTGCAGCACCACGGCATTCAAGCGGGGGTTGTGGCTGTTGATCTGGTCTTGGCACTGTTGAACCAGCGAAACGCTGGTGCTTGCGCCGGTGTGCAGCGCTTGGGCGGCCTCTTGGATGCGAACGTGGGTGCGTGGTGCTGGCTGCAAAGCTTCAGGAGAGGCAGACATGGCGGATAGAGTGTTTGGCAAAGTGCAAACGGTGGAATCAATATTTGTATACAGTATACGCACAGAGAGTGAGTTTTGACCTATCGCAAACCCTGAAATGGCACCGTCACGGTCTTTTGAGAGACCGTTGAGTCTATTTTTGTATACATTTTCAGTGCCTGATCGCCTGCCCGAGACCAAGGCGGTTACAGCCCAAGCTCAGGCTTTGGCGCGTGCGGGCGGTGTGTGGCTGACCAGGCGGGTGCCGGCCAGGGCGTCGTGCCAGAACTGGCCTTGGGGGTGCAGGCGGCTGGCCAGGGCCCAGAAGACGATCCAGCCGGTCAGCAGCACCAGCACTTCGAGTACAGGCAGCTGGAAAGGCAGGGTGGCTACCAGCGGCGGCAAAAACCAGAGCCAGCTGCAGGCGTAGCGCAGCAGGGCGCGAGCTTGGCTGAGTGGCTGGCCCTGGGCATCGAGCACGCGGATGTGCCAGGTTTTCATCGCCAGGGTCTGGCCTTTGTGCCAGAACCACACAAAGTAGATGCCAAAGATGATGAAAAGGAACAACTGCAGGCCGTGGCGGTTGTCCAGCGCATTGCGCGTTTGGCTGAGCGTGCTGTGCAGGTAGCCGGCGAGAAACACCACGCCAAACATGAGCATGCCTTCGTACAACCAGCAGGCCATGCGCCGCGCCAGGCGGGGTGCTTGCAGGCTTTGAGGCGGTATAGCTGCCACGCTGGCAGTAGCGTTTGGGGTGCTGGGCGTGGCGGCGGGTTGCATGGTGCCAGTATCAGGCGGGTGGGTGGACGGGAGTGTCGCTTGTGCGCGACTGCGGTTCGCTGGGGGCGGGCAGTGGCTGCAGATCCATGGGGGGTAATGGCGCCGGTGTGACGGGTGCTGGCACCTGCACGGGTGCCGTCTCTGCAGCCGGTGTTGGTGCGGGGGCTGGCGTTGTTGCTGGCGCCGGACTGGGTGCTGCCACGGGTGCGGCAGGCAGCGGGCCGACCTCGACCGGGGTCACCACGCCGCGCGACTGAATGCGGATCTCGGGCGGCGGCAGGATTTTGGGCGGGTTGGCGCGGTTGGGGTTGATGGCCGCTGCCGGCACCTTGACCAGGCGCCCGGTGGAGTTGGCGTTGGGGCGCGGAGCGAGCGCCACGCCGCCGGGGCGCAGCAGGCCGCCTTGGGCCAGGCGCTTGCGCTCGCGCGCGCTCAGCGCCAGGTAATCCTCCCAAAGTCGGCGCTTTTCTTCGGCTGACAGCTTGCCGAAGGTGGAGTAGTTCAGCCGTGCCTGGCTTTGGTCGGCCAGGCTGAAGCGGGCCCACTCTTTCATGTGCTCGGCGATGCGCAGCTGCTCTTCGGGGGAGAAGTCGTCAAAGCTGTCGGCAATCAACAGCCAGCGGCGCTTTTGCTGTTCGGTCAGCCAGCTCCATTGCTCTTGCAATGGGGCCAGTGTGGCCTGCTGCTCGGCTTCCAGCGCGTCCCACTGGGGGCCTTCGTTGCGCGGGGCGCTGCTGCGGGTGACGCTGTTGGCGCTGACCAGATCGCTGGGCGCGCTGCCGTAGACGTTGCGCGCCTGCTTGCTAGCCATGACGCCGGCAACTGCAAAAGCAGCCAGCAAAATGCTGGCTGCGATGGTGGGGAGAGAGGAGGTGGTGGGCGCTGGGCCGCCTGCCTCGTCAAAGTCTTGTTCGTGTCTCAACGCTGGTCGGTTGGCTGCTTTTGGGCAGCAATCTTCAGATACTGGGCAAATCCAGGATCAGTATAGGCGTTTGGCGGCAACTCGTCAGCCAGCAAGGTGGCATCGTACTCGGCCATTTCGGTGGCGCCTTCGTCTGCCTGCACGCCGTTGAAGAAGGCCAAGCCTGCCACCATGGCGCTCAGAGGCACTGCCGACACCACCGCGCGCCACCAATTGCGTTTGCCGGAAGGGGCGCCCGCAGTGGCTGCTTCTTGCTGGGGTTGGCGGGCAATGGCCGGGGTGGCCACCACTTTGCGCTTGGCCAGCGCCTGCTCACGCGCGGCGCGCAGGCGCTCGCTGATGTCGTAGCTCAGGTCGGCCTCGGCTTCGCTCAGCCGGGCGGTGACGCGGCGGGCAAAAATTTCGGCTTGGGCAACTTGTTGGGCAGTGTTGTGGCGGTTCATAGCACGATTCCTTTGGCTTTGAGCACTTTGCTCAAAGTTTGGATGGCACGGAAGCAATGGGTTTTGACGCTCCCTTCCGAGCAACCCATGGCCGCTGCAGTCTCTGCAATGTCCATCTCTTCCCAGTAACGCATGAGAAACGCTTCGCGTTGACGCGCTGGCAACTCTTGTATCTCTTTTTCTATCAATGCAAGCGTTTGTTTGCGATCGGTGTGGCTTTCGGCGCTCTCATCCGACTCGCCTTGCTGGGCGTTATAGGTTTCTAACAGATCGAAGTCGCCCCCTTCATCGTCGGGGCCTTCGAAGGCACTCATATTGGTAAAGAGTGCATTGCGGGTTTTTTGCCGGCGAAACCAGTCGAGCGTGCTGTTCGACAGGATGCGCTGAAAGAGCATGGGCAGCTCTGCGACGGGCTTGTCACCATAGTGTTCGGCCAGCTTCATCATGCTGTCTTGCACGATGTCGAGGGCCGCTTCTTCGTCGCGCACATGAAAAAGCGAGCGCTTGAAAGCTCGCTTTTCAACGCTTTTCAGAAAATCGGACAGTTCTCGTTCAGTAGCCAAGTCGTACCCAACACCAAGGTTATTGGCGGCAAACCTTGCCGCACAGGCGCAAAAACGCGAACGTTACCCGTATTTACCCAGGTAGAACGCCGCGCTGTGGCAGAAAACACCGCGCCAAACGCAAGATTATCGCATCCTGCGCAAAAAAATTCCGAGCTTTGTCGCAAAGCGATGTTGCAGTGCGATAATGGTTTGAAGTCATATCAAGGCAAAAGGGTCACGGTCCGGCGTCGCAAGCATCTCGCCCATGTCCGTTGGCCTCAAGTTCCAAGCAGGCTCCACAAGAGCTGGGCAAGGGGCACCAGAGGTTTTTCGTTAGAGAAATTCACAAAGGTTGATCATGGAAATGTCCAAGGCCGAACAGAACTCGGCACAAGCGGCGAACCAGTCCGCACAAAAAGCACAAGAACTCATGGGCGCTGAAGTGCTGGTCAAAGCACTGCAGGCTGAAGGCGTTGAGCAGCTCTGGGGTTACCCTGGCGGCGCTGTGCTCTATATCTACGACGCTCTCTACAAGCAAGACACCATCAACCACGTATTGGTGCGCCACGAGCAAGCTGCCGTGCACGCCGCCGATGGTTTTGCCCGTGCCACGGGCAAGGTGGGTGTGGCGCTGGTTACTTCCGGCCCCGGCTTGACCAATGCGGTTACCGGTATTGCTACGGCTTACACCGACAGTATTCCCATTGTGGTGATTTCGGGCCAGACGGCGACCACCGCCATCGGCTCTGACGCTTTCCAGGAGTGCGATACCGTCGGCATCACGCGTCCCATCGTCAAACACAACTTCTTGGTGAAGGATGTGCGCGATCTGGCGCTGACGATGAAAAAAGCCTTCCACATCGCCCGCACCGGCCGCCCCGGTCCGGTGGTGGTTGATATTCCGAAAGACGTGTCTTTCAAGAAGGTGGCGTACAGCGGCTATCCGGCATCGATCGAGATGCGCTCGTACAACCCGGTGAAAAAAGGCCACAGCGGCCAAATTCGCAAGGCACTGCAGTTGTTGCTGGCGGCCAAGCGCCCTTATATCTATACCGGTGGCGGTGTGCTGCTGAGCGGTGCCGAGCAAGAGCTGCGCACCCTGGTCGATCTGTTGGGCTACCCGGTGACGCACACCTTGCTGGGCCTGGGTGCCTACCCGGCCAGCGACAAAAAATACCTGGGCATGCTGGGCATGCACGGCACGATCGAAGCCAACAACACCATGCAGAACTGCGATGTGCTGCTGGCTGTGGGGGCGCGCTTTGACGACCGCGTCATTGGCAACCCCAAGCACTTCATGTCGGTGGCCGATCGCAAGATCATCCACATCGACATTGATCCATCATCCATCTCCAAGCGCGTCAAGGTCGATGTGCCTATCGTGGGCGATTGCAAGGAAGTGCTGACCGAGCTGATCGCCATGATTCGCGAATCGCAGGCCAAGCCCGATGCAGCCGCTTTGCAAACCTGGTGGAAGACCATCGAAGGCTGGCGCAGCCGCGATTGTCTGCGTTACGACCGCGACAACAAGGAAGTGATCAAGCCGCAGTACGTGGTGGAAACCTTGTGGAACATGACGCAGGATGCCGATTGCTACGTCACCTCCGACGTGGGCCAGCACCAGATGTGGGCCGCGCAGTACTACCGCTTTGAAGAGTCGCGTCGCTGGATCAACTCCGGCGGTCTGGGCACCATGGGCGTGGGCATTCCCTACGCCATGGGCATCAAGCTGGCCAAGCCCGATGCCGAGGTGTTCTGCATCACCGGCGAAGGCTCGGTGCAGATGAACATCCAGGAGCTGGCCACCTGCCGCCAGTACGAGACGCCGATCATCATCTGCGCGCTCAACAACCGCTACCTGGGCATGGTGCGCCAGTGGCAAGAGATCGAGTACTCGGGCCGCTACAGCCACAGCTACATGGATTCGCTGCCCGATTTCGTGAAGCTGGCCGAGGCCTATGGCCATGCGGGCATGCTGATCGAAAAGCCCGAAGACGTGGAGCCTGCCTTGCGCGAGGCGCGCCGCATTGCGCGTGAAGAACGCAAGAGCGTGTTCCTCGACTTCCGCACCGACCCGACGGAAAACGTCTTCCCGATGGTGCAGGCCGGCAAGGGCATCACCGAGATGTTGCTGGGCGCAGAAGACCTGTAAGGTTTGCTGCGGCATCCCGCCTCATCGAGCATTAACTTTTAGACGAATCTATTGCCTGCCAGACCCGTCGCTTACCGGCGCGGGCGAGGGCAGCACAAACGGCAGCACACAAGCGAACACTGGTTGGTCGCGCTGGCGTCGCAAAAAGAGGAATCGAGCCTGATATGAAACACATCATTGCCGTTCTCCTGGAGAACGAACCTGGCGCCCTGTCGCGCGTGGTGGGCCTGTTCTCGGCCCGTGGTTACAACATCGAGTCGCTCACCGTGGCGCCGACCGAAGACGCATCGCTCTCGCGCATGACGATCACCACGGCTGGCTCGGACGACGTGATCGAGCAGATCACCAAGCACCTCAACCGCTTGATCGAAGTGGTCAAGGTGGTCGACCTGACCGAAGGCGCCTACACCGAGCGTGAGCTGATGATGGTGAAGGTGCGCGCCGTCGGCAAGGAGCGCGAAGAGATGAAGCGCATGGCCGACATCTTCCGCGGCCGCATCATCGACGTGACCGAAAAAAGCTACACCATCGAGGTGACCGGCGACCAGGCCAAGAACGACGCGTTCTTGAGCGCCATCGACCGCTCGGCCATTCTTGAGACCGTCCGCACCGGTGCCTCGGGCATCGGCCGCGGAGAACGCATCTTGCGCGTGTAATGCGCTGGTGCTGCCAGCTGCTGCGCCAGCGTCGGTTGATAGCCGGAGTGGTGCTGCTGCTGGTGGGGCTTGTGCTGATTGTCTCTGCGCTGCAGCGAGACGACCCGGAGTGCTCCTGGGAGCAAGACCTCTGGGTTCAAATTCGCCAATGCGACAGCTCAAACACACAAGCCGAGGATTCCGCTTTGGAACGCACCTATCCTTGGTGGCCTCTCATAGTAGGATTGGGCGCTTTTGTAGCGGGAGCTTATTTGCTGGCTTCAGGAAACACCGCAAGGCCCCCTGACGACGCAGATTCTTAAACAAGTGTTTGTTTGCATTTTTGACTGATACCAACGGAGCGAAGCATGAAAGTTTTTTACGACAAGGACTGTGATCTGTCCCTCATCAAGGGCAAGACGGTTGCCATCATCGGCTACGGCTCGCAAGGCCACGCCCACGCCCAGAACCTGAACGACAGCGGCGTGAAGGTCATCGTCGGCTTGCGCAAGGGTGGTGCTTCGTGGCCCAAGGCTGAAAAAGCCGGCCTGACCGTGATGGAAGTCAACGACGCCGTCAAGGCCGCTGACGTGGTCATGATCCTGCTGCCTGACGAAGACATCGCCAAGGTCTACACCGACAACGTCAAGGACAACATCAAGCAAGGCGCTTCGCTGGTGTTTGCTCACGGCTTCAACGTGCACTACAACCAGGTCGTGCCCCGCGCTGACCTGGACGTGTGGATGGTGGCTCCCAAGGCCCCAGGCCACACCGTGCGCAACACCTACACCCAAGGCGGCGGCGTGCCCCACCTGATCGCTGTCCACCAGGATAAGTCGGGCAAGGCCCGTGATCTGGCTCTGTCCTACGCCATGGCCAATGGTGGCGGCAAGGCTGGCATCATTGAAACCAACTTCAAGGAAGAAACCGAGACCGACCTGTTCGGCGAACAGGCCGTGCTGTGCGGTGGCGCTGTCGAGCTGATCAAGATGGGCTTCGAAACCCTGGTGGAGGCCGGCTACGCTCCTGAAATGGCTTACTTCGAGTGCCTGCACGAGCTCAAGCTGATCGTCGACCTGATCTATGAAGGCGGCATCGCCAACATGAACTACTCGATCTCGAACAACGCCGAGTACGGCGAGTACGTGACCGGCCCCGAAGTGATCAACGAAGAATCGCGCAAGGCCATGCGCAATGCTTTGAAGCGCATCCAGAACGGCGACTACGCCAAGATGTTCATCCAGGAAGGTCGCCTGAACTATCCTTCGATGACCGCTCGCCGCCGTAACACTGCCGATCACCAGATCGAGCAAGTGGGTGGTCAGCTGCGCGCCATGATGCCTTGGATCGCCAAGAACAAGCTGGTCGACCAGACCAAGAACTGATTGTTGCTTGCAGCACCGCCGTCCAGCGGTGCGCGACAGCCATCACACCAGGACTGCTTCGGCAGTCCTTTTTCATGCCTGCTCAAAGCGGTCGGCCCATGCAGTCAGCATGGCGGTTGGGGCGGTGGATGCCGGGCGATAAAGGTACACTGTGCAGCTTGTGTTACAAGGTGCAGGCCTTGTAGAAAACTATAAAATTGATAGCTGATTGCGCTTGCTTACCAAGCGCCGGAGTTGAATCGGATGCTGGATAACAACGATACCAAGGCCAAGGCGGGTGCTGAGAGCCAGGCGCTCGCCCACCGCAAATGGCGCAAGGGCATTTATGTGCTGCCTAACTCGTTCACGCTGGCGGCTTTGTTTGGTGGTTTTTACGCCATTGTGATGGCGATGAACGGCCGCTTTGAGGCAGCCGCTGTGGGCGTTTTCTGTGCCATGGTGCTTGACAGTCTGGACGGTCGCGTGGCCCGCATGACGCATACCCAAAGCGCGTTTGGCGAGCAGATGGATTCGCTGTCCGACATGGTGTCTTTTGGAGCCGCGCCTGCCTTGATTGCCTACGAATGGGCGCTGCGCCCCTTGGGCCGTTGGGGCTGGATTGCGGCCTTTGTCTACTGTTCGTGCGCGGCGCTGCGCCTGGCACGTTTCAATGTGAATACGGGTGTGGTGGACAAGCGCTATTTCCAAGGTATGCCTTCGCCAGCGGCGGCGGCTTTGGTGGCAGGATTTATCTGGCTGACCAGCGCGCTGCTGGTCTCGCACCGCGATGTGCCTATTTTTGGCGAGGTGATTGCGCTTTTCGGTGGCCATCCGGCCAGCCGTGATGACCTGTCGTGGATCATGTTTGCCATCACCTTGTTTGCTGGCCTGACGATGGTGACGAATATTCCGTACTACAGCTTCAAAGGCGCTGGCATGGCCAAGAGCGTGCCCTTTATCTCGCTCGTCGTGGTGGTGCTGGTGCTGGCGCTGGTAAGCATTGAGCCGGCCACCATGCTGTTCCTGATCTTTGTCGTGTATTCGATCTCGGGCTACGTCATCTACGCCTGGCGCCGTGCCAAGGGCCAGCAGGTGTCGATTGTTGCTACCAGCACGGATGAGCCCGACGAGCGTGGTCTGCACCATGATTAAGGGCTAATGCAGAGCGCCAAAGTGGGCGCCTGAAATTATGGTTTTTGGAGTTTCAGCAGCCCACCTGCGCAGCGTAGCGGGCGCCGGAAATCACACCCCCAACGGCAAGATGGCCGCTTAGGCTAAGGGTTGTTGGCGCAGACAATACTTTGGTATGGCAAGCCAGCAACACAACGCATAAGCGGTCATATTGCCATCCCCAAACGAAAACTCGCGACGCCAAAGCAGCGTGTATTTCGTCATGGCACTGGCAATCACACTTTACCCTGACACAAAAAATTTTCTTCCACGCTATAAAAGCTGTGTTAGAGTGCTCCTCATGCAAATTTTGTCCCTAGCTCTACTACTAATGTCCAACGGGCAGTTAGAGTAGCGCGCGTAAAAATTTCGCACCCCTACACCATCGGCCCGTTTGCACCAGCAACGGGCCGTTTTTGTATCTGTAGGTTGCTGGCGTCCACCCCGAACCCTTTGTTTCGATGAGAAAGACCCGACAACCATGTTGAACCAACCCGCTAGCAAGTACCGCGCATTTCCAGCTGTTGCGTTGCAAGGCCGTACCTGGCCTGATGCCCAGATCACCCAGGCGCCGATCTGGCTGTCGACGGATCTGCGTGACGGCAACCAGGCTCTGATCGAGCCTATGGATCTGGCGCGCAAGCTGCGGATGTTCGACATGCTGGTGAAGATCGGCTTCAAGGAGATCGAGGTCGGCTTCCCCGCTTCGTCGCAGATCGAATTCGATTTTGTGCGCCAGCTGATCGAGGAAAAGCGCATCCCTGCGGATGTGACCATCCAGGTGATGACGCCCGCTCGCCCCGAACTCATCACCCGCACGGTCGAAGCCTTGCAAGGTGCGCCGCGCGCCATCGTTCACATCTACAACGCGGTGGCTCCCGTGTGGCGAAAAGTGGTGTTTGGCATGAGCGTGCCCGAGGTGATGGATCTGGTGAAAACCCAGGTCACGCACCTCAAGCAACTCACCGATGCCCAGCCGGGCACCGAGTGGATCTTGCAGTACTCGCCCGAGACCTTCTCGTTGGCCGAATTGGAAGTGTCCTTGCAAGCCTGCGAAACCGCCATCACCGCCTGGGGCCCGGGCCGCAACATCATTCTCAACCTGCCCACCACGGTGGAGAACACTACGCCCAATGTGTTTGCCGACCAGATTGAATGGATGGTGCGCCAGTTCCAAGGCCGCCCCGAGGTGGTGATTTCCGTGCACCCGCACAACGACCGTGGCACCGGCACGGCCAGCGCAGAAATGGCTTTGCTTGCTGGCGCGCACCGCGTGGAAGGCTGCTTGTTTGGCAATGGCGAGCGCACCGGCAACCTCGACATCGTCAACGTCGCCCTCAACATGTATGTGCAAGGCGTGTCGCCGAAGCTGGATTTTTCCGACATCGATGCGATCCGCGCCGAGGTCGAATACTGCAACCAGTTGCCCGTGCCGGCGCGCCATCCTTATGCCGGCGACTTGGTCTACACCTCGTTCTCGGGTTCGCACCAAGACGCCATCAAAAAGGCTTTCGCTGCACGCAATGAAGGCGATATCTGGGAAATGCCTTATCTGCCTATCGACCCCAAGGACCTGGGCCGCAGCTACGAGGCGGTGATCCGCGTCAACAGCCAGTCGGGCAAGGGCGGTATCTCTTACTTGCTCGAAGAAGAGTACGGTCTCACCATGCCACGCCGCTTGCAGATCGAGTTCAGCCAGGTGGTGCAGCGCGCCATGGATGTGGCTGGTACCGAATTCACCGCGCAAGATCTGTGGGACATCTTTGCCCGTGAGTACCAATTGGAAGCAGCGCAGGCCGTGGGCCCGTGCCGCGTCGAGCCGGCCGATGGCAGCGATGTCCGTGTCTCCGGCTCCGTACAAGTGGCTGGCCAGGCGTTTACGGTGGCCGGCCAAGGCAATGGACCGATCGACGCTTTTGTGCATGCCATCAGCAGTGCAACCGGCGTGCCGGTGCGAGTGCTCGATTACAGCGAACACGCCATGCATTCAGTCGCTAATGGCGCAGGCCGGCAGGGCGCCAATGCCAAGGCGGCCGCGTATGTGGAGTTGCGGGTGAACGACGAGCACACCTTGTACGGCGTGGGCATGGACAGCAACATCACCCAGGCGGCTTTCCGCGCCGTGGTGAGCGCGCTGGCCCGCAGCGGCGCTGTCGCACGGGTGAATATGCCAGCAGCCGATACGGTTGCCGCTTAAGAAAATGGGCGCAATGCACGTAAACTGTAGGGCTGTGCCCGGCAGCGGGCGTGTTGCGCATTGAGAAAACAGGGCAGCGCCACAAGCGCTTGCCACCACACCATGCCATGGAGAACACGATGAGCGATCAACTGATTATTTTTGACACCACCTTGCGTGACGGCGAACAGTCGCCCGGCGCGTCGATGACCAAGGACGAAAAGCTGCGTATTGCACGCCAGCTCGAGCGCCTGAAGGTGGATGTGATCGAAGCTGGTTTTGCCGCCAGCTCCAACGGCGATTTCGACTGCGTGCACAGCATCGCCTCCATCATCAAAGACTCGACCGTGTGCTCGCTCTCGCGCGCCAACGACCGCGACATAGCCCGTGCGGCCGAGGCGCTCAAACCCGCCAACCGTGCGCGCATCCACACCTTCATCGCCACCAGCCCGCTGCACATGGAGAAAAAGCTGCGCATGACGCCCGACGAGGTGTTTGAGCAGGCCAAGATGTCGGTGCGCTTTGCCCGCAACCTGGTGGGCGATATCGAGTTCAGCCCCGAAGACGGCTACCGCAGCGACCCGGATTTTCTCTGCCGCGTGATCGAGGCGGTGATCGCCGAAGGCGCCACCACCATCAACGTGCCAGACACCGTGGGCTACGCCGTGCCGGAGCTGTATGGCGAGTTCATTCGCAATTTGCGCGAGCGCATTCCCAACAGCGACAAGGCCATCTGGTCGGTGCACTGCCACAACGATCTGGGCATGGCTGTGGCCAACTCGCTGGCCGGCGTCAAGATCGGCGGCGCCCGCCAGGTGGAATGCACCATCAACGGTCTGGGCGAGCGCGCTGGCAACTGCTCACTCGAAGAAGTGGTGATGGCCATCAAGACCCGTAAGGACTACTTCGGTCTGGACGTGAACATCGACACCAAGCACATCGTGGCCGCCAGCCGCATGGTCAGCCAGACCACTGGTTTTGTGGTGCAGCCCAACAAGGCGGTGGTGGGTGCCAATGCGTTTGCGCACGCTTCGGGCATTCACCAAGACGGCGTGCTCAAGGCGCGTGACACCTACGAAATCATGCGTGCCGAAGATGTGGGTTGGAGCGCCAACAAGATCGTGTTGGGCAAGCTGAGCGGCCGCAACGCCTTCAAGCAACGCCTGCAAGAGCTGGGCGTGGTGATGGAGAGCGAAAGCGAAATCAACGCCGCGTTTACCCGCTTCAAGGATCTGGCCGATCGCAAGAGCGAGATTTTTGACGAAGACATTCTGGCCCTGGTCAACACCGAAGGCGCGCAAAGCGAGACCGAAACCTATCGCTTTGTCTCGCTCGCGCAGTCGAGCGAAACCGGCGAGCAGCCCAAGGCTAGCGTGGTGCTGGTGGCCAATGGCAAGGAAGTCAGGGGCGAATCCAGCGGCAATGGCCCGGTGGATGCCTCGATGAAAGCCATTGAGTCGCAGGCCAAGAGCGGTGCCGAAATGGTGCTGTACGCCGTCAACGCCATCAGCGGTTCGACCGAGAGCCAGGGCGAGGTGACGGTGCGCTTGCAGCGGGCTGGTCGTATCGTCAACGGAGTGGGCGCTGACCCGGATATCGTGGTCGCTTCGGCCAAGGCTTATATCGCGGCGCTCAATAAGTTACAAAATCCTACAGAGCGGGTGGCTGCACAAGGCTGAGACTTCGGAATATAATTTCACTTAAATAATTGAAGAGTCGCGTAAGTTCATGAAATTTCGCGACTTTTTTAATTCTCAATTCCAAGTCTGGCTATCGTTTTTGTAGGGAGCAGAATAATGGCGCCACGTCACCGCAGTGTTTTGCGTCGTTTTTCACACATTTTTGCAATCTGTGCGTTGGCAATTGGCATCGGTATGCCGCATGCCCATGCCAACACCAAGAAAAAAGCTGCACCGGCCAAAACCCAGGTAGCGGCCAAGCCGGGCAAAAAGCAGGCCGCCGTCGCCAGCAAGGGCGAGCGCAATGGCCGCAACCACAAGGAAGTGGCCGCTGCCAAAGGCGGCAAGAAAGTAGCAGACAAATCCGCTGGCAAAGGTGCCAAGGGCAAGGGTACGGCTGTTGCCAAGGCTGGCGGTAAACGTGCTGCCAAGGCGGCTGCCATAGCCGCTGCCGCAGCGGCCGCTGTAGAGGTGGTGCCAGCGCGCCAATCGTTCGGCCAGATGGCGGGTTTGCATGATGTGAGCGACCCGTTGGCACTGAAGTCCAGCGTGGCGCTGGTGCTGGATCAGGACACGCACGAAGTGCTGCTGTCCAAGAACGACCATGCCGTGCTGCCCATCGCTTCGCTCACCAAGCTGATGACGGGCGTGATCATCTCGCAGGCCAATCTGCCGATGGCTGAAGAAATCACCATCACCCAAGACGATGTGGATACCGAAAAGCACAGCAGCTCGCGCTTGCGTGTGGGCACTACGCTGATGCGCGGCGAGCTGCTGCACCTGGCGCTGATGTCCAGCGAAAACCGTGCGGCTCACGCACTGGGTCGCACCTATCCGGGCGGCATGTCGGCTTTTGTCAGCCAGATGAACATGAAGGCCAAGATGCTGGGCATGGCCGATACGCGCTACGTCGAGCCTACGGGCCTGTCGAGCTCCAACCAGTCGAGCGCGCACGACCTGGCCACGCTGGTGAATGTGGCGCACTCCGATCCGCTGCTGCGCGAGCTGACCACATCGCCTTCGTACCAGGTGGAAGTGGGCGAGCGCACCGTGCAGTTCAACAACACCAACCGCCTGGTGCACAGCCCCGAGTGGAACATTGGCCTGCAAAAAACCGGCTACATCTCCGAGGCCGGCCGTTGCCTGGTGATGCAGACCCAGGTGGCGGGCCGAAAGCTGATCATGGTGTTCCTGGATTCGGCCGGCAAGTTCAGCCGCCTGGCCGATGCAGAGCGCGTGCGCCACTGGGTTGAAGGCTCGGGCAGCCACCTGCTGGCCGCCAAGCGCTGAGGCAAAACCATCCCATGAAAAAACCTGCCACTGGCAGGTTTTTTTGTTGTCTGCGAAGTGCTGCGCTAGGGCTGGCGCCAGCTTCGCATGTTCAGCGAGCAGCTGCGCTTTGGCGTTGCTCGTCAAAACCCAGCGCGGCTGAGATCTCGCTGGCCGTGGACTGCAGTTTGTTGGCCCAGCTTTCTTCCAGGCGGTCGGCCGGTGCCGAGACCGAGAGGCCGGCCACCAGGCGCCCCTGGTCGTCGTAAATGCCGGCAGCCATGCAGCGCACGCCGAGCTCCAGCTCTTCGTTGTCGCGCGCCACGCCGTACTGGCGGGTTTTGGACAGCTCACGCTCCAGCACGGCCAGGTTGGTGATGCTGTTCTTGGTGTTGCCTGCCAGGCCGGTGCGCATGGCGTAGGCGCGTACGCGCTCGGGCTCGTCGGCGGCCAGGAAAAGCTTGCCGGTGCTTGTCAAATGCAGTGGCGCGTGGCCGCCAATGGCGCGCACCACCTGCATGCCCGAGCGCTCGGAAAAACTGCGCTCCACGTACACGATCTCGTCGCCCTGGCGCATGCTCAGGTTGATGGCCTGCTGCGTGGCCAAATGCAAGCGGCGCATGGGTTGCAAGGCCACTTCGCGCACGTTGATGCGGGCCTTCACCAGGTTACCCAGCTCCAGCAGGCGCATGCCCAGGCGGTAGCTGCCCGATTCGGGGCGGTCGACAAAGCGGCCGATCGTCAGGTCGTTCAGGATGCGGTGCGTGGTGGAGGGGTGCAGGCCGGTGAGTTCGCTCAGCTCTTTGAGCGACACCGCCTCCTCGCGCGAGGCGAGCACGTCCAGCAGCGTGAACATGCGCTCCAGCACTTGCACACTGGGTTTGGCGGCGATGTCGGGTTGGGGTTTGGTCATGCGGTGGCTGGCGTTCAGATGGTAAAAAACTGGTGTTGGTGGCTTATGGTGCAAGCAGCTCAAGCTGCAGAATGTATAGCAAAACTGCCGGCTTGCCAGCGCTGGTCCAGATAGACCTCGTAGGGCTGGTAATCGGCCTTGTATTGCATCTTGCGGCTGGCGGCTATCCAGTAGCCCAAATAGAGGTAGGGCAGGCCCATGGTGCGGCACTGGGCAATCTGCCAGAGCACGTTGTAGGTGCCGTAGCTGGCGTGTGCCTCGGGCTCGTAGAAGGTGTAGACGGCGGACAAGCCGTCGTTGAGGATGTCGATGATCGACACCATCTTCAGTGCGCCGGGTTGCTGCGGGTTGCCGCTGGGTGCGCGGAACTCCACCAGGCGGCTGTTGACGCGGCTTTGCAGCATGAACTGTGAGTACTGCTCGATGCTGTCTTCATCCATGCCGCCGCCGGTGTGGCGTGCCGCCTGGTAGCGCAGGTAGAGCTCGTAATGCTCGCGCAGAAAACCCAGTGGCAGCACGCGCACTTCCAGGTCTTGGTGTGCCTTGAGCGCGCGGCGCTGGTGGCGCTTGGGCTTGAACTCGTGCGCGTTCACGCGCAGCGGCACGCAGGCTTGGCAGCCATCGCAATAAGGGCGGTAGGTGAACAGGCCGCTGCGGCGAAAACCTTGTTGGATCAGCTCCGAATACACCTCGTTCTGGATGGCGTGGCTGGGCGTGGCCACCTGCGAGCGCGCCATGCGCTCTTCGAGGTAGCTGCAAGGGTAGGGCGCTGTCGCATAAAACTGCAGGGTCTGCAGGGGCAGTTCGTTGAGCCTACTCATCCGTTGGTGGAGATGTCATTTCAGATAGTGGGATTATGTCAGCCCAATCGCTGGCTGCAAACTCCCAGCGCATGGCGGGCTGCTCTATTTGCTGCGCGACCGTGGCGACAAACTGCTGGCGCGGTATTTCGGCGGCGCCCATGAAGGCCAGGTGGCCGGTGTTTTGCTGGCAGTCGATCATGGGCGCGCCTTCGCGCCGGCACAGCGCTACCAGGGCGGCCAAGGCGATTTTCGAGCCGTTGCTGATGGTGGTGAACATGGATTCGCCAAACACTGCCCGGCCAATGGCAACGCAATACAGACCGGCCACCATTTGGTCGTGCAGCCACACTTCCACGCTGTGCGCAAAGCCGTCGCGGTGCAGCTCGGTGTAGGCGGCCTGGATATCGTCCACGATCCAAGTGCCGTCCTGGCCGTCACGCCGGATCTGGCTGCAGGCGGCAATCACGCCGGCAAAGTTGCTGTCGATGCGCAGCGCAAAGCCGGGCAGGGCGGTGGCTTTGCGAATAGCTTGTTTGAGCGAGCGGTGCAGGCGGAACTGCGCGGGCTGCAGCACCATGCGCGGATCGGTGGACCACCACAGAATCGGCGAATCGCCGCTGTACCAGGGAAAAATGCCTTGGCGATAGGCTTGCTGCAGGTGGGCGCTGTCGAGCATGCCGCCCGCTGCCAGCAGGCCGGGGTGAGGCGTTTGCGGGCCCCAGGCTTTTTCTACCGGGGGAAACGGGTCTTCTGGCTCCAGCCAGGTCAAGGGCGGCAATGGGCGCGTCAAGTCGGCTTCTTTCGATTGACAAAGTTTCACCCTGCATTGTGCGGGAGATGCGCGGATGACAGAGGCAACTGGTTTTTGGCCTACACCGGCGCGGCGGCGCTTGCGGCATCGTAGCAATCAAGCTGTCGGCTACCGCAGGCAGTGGCGGGCGATTTGTCACCGAGGAGGATGCCATGATGTTTAACAAGGGCAAGGGCCGCTTCTCTGATCCCAAGCACATTCGGCGTGCGCGTGCTTACCTGGAAGAGGCGCGCATGGCCATGCTTGAGCACTCGATTGCAGCCGAGCACTACCAGGCCATGACGGCAATGTATGCCCAGCGAGTGCAGCGGCTGGAGCGCGATATTGCAGCCTGGGAGGCGGGTGAGTCGGTGCCGGCGCAGCCACTGCGCTCTGCTCCTGAGGCTGCTGTTGTCGAGCCTGTGGCTGCCGCCAAGCCGCGGGCCAGCACCTCGGGCATTGTGATGCCCATGCCTGGTGGCGAGCAGCCGCCCGATCCGCGCCGTGCGGCATAAGTGTCAAATGTTGGGGCAAAGAAAAAACCCATCAATCGGGGATTGATGGGTTTTGAGTGGCTCCTCAACCTGGGCTCGAACCAGGGACCTACGGATTAACAGTCCGGCGCTCTACCAACTGAGCTATTGAGGAATGTTGGTATCAAATTTTTTGCGGCGCTTTGTACAATTGCAAAGCACCAAGCTTTTGGCTCCTCAACCTGGGCTCGAACCAGGGACCTACGGATTAACAGTCCGGCGCTCTACCAACTGAGCTATTGAGGAATGTTGGTATCAAATTTTTTGCGGCGCTTTGTACAATTGCAAAGCACCAAGCTTTTGGCTCCTCAACCTGGGCTCGAACCAGGGACCTACGGATTAACAGTCCGGCGCTCTACCAACTGAGCTATTGAGGAATGTTGGTATCAAATTTTTTGCGGCGCTTTGTACAATTGCAAAGCACCAAGCTTTTGGCTCCTCAACCTGGGCTCGAACCAGGGACCTACGGATTAACAGTCCGGCGCTCTACCAACTGAGCTATTGAGGAACAAGACCGCAATTATAGAACGAAAATTTGGCTTCAAAAAGTGAAGCAGACTTTTTTTGCCATTTAGGCCTCGGCGGCCTGCTTGACGGGCTCGGGGCGGCACCACAACCAGGCCAAGACGCAGGCCATGCAGCCGATCGACACGGCCTTGGCCCAGGCAGGCGCTGGCACCAGCAGCATGACGATGGCACACACCGCCATGGTGACCGAAGCGCTCCATTTGGCGCGGCGGCTGACAAAGCCGCCCGCTGCCCAGTTGCGCAACATGCCGCCAAACAGCTTGTGCCGCCACAGCCAGCCATGCAAGCGGGCCGAGCTGCGGGCTGCGCAAGCGCCGGCAATCAGCACGAACACCGTGGTGGGCAGGCCGGGTACAAAAATCCCCACAATGCCCAGGCCCAGGCTCAGCAGCGCACACAGCAGCAGCGCCCAGCGCAGCAGCGGGCTGCGGATGGGGCAGTACACCGGCGTCAGCTCGGAGGCGGCGACAGCGGGGAGACTGGCTTGGGGCGGATGGGGCTCGGGCATGGCGGGCAGTATTTTGCCTGGGCAGGCTAATCTGTGACTTGATGCTGGTCAAGTGCGCTGGTGGCGCGGCGCTGGCCGGAGCGCGCTACCATGCGCGCATGGCGATATATCCAATCTTGAAAATGGGCGATGCCCGCTTGCTGCGCACCGCGCAGCCGGTGACCGAGTTCGACACCGATGCTTTGCACCAGCTGGTGCAGGATTTGCTCGACACCATGCGCGATGCCAACGGCGCCGGCCTGGCGGCGCCGCAGATCGGGGTGGATTTGCAGGTGGTGTTTTTTGGCAGCCACGAGCGCAACCCGCGCTACCCGGACCGCCCCCTGGTGCCGCCCACGGTGCTGATCAACCCGGTGATCACGCCTTTGTCCGACGAAGAAGAGAACGACTGGGAAGGCTGTTTGTCCGTGCCCGGCATGCGTGGCCTGGTACCGCGCTGGAGCAAGATCCGCTACACCGGCTTTGACCAATGGGGCGACCCGATCGATCGCATTGCCGAAGGCTTCCACGCTCGCGTCGTGCAGCACGAATGCGACCACCTCTGGGGCAAGCTGTACCCCATGCGCGTGCGCGACTTCCGCCAGTTCGGCTTTACCGAGGTGCTTTTCCCCGATATCAATGCGGCGGAAGACGATTGAGCGCGCAGGGGCAGCCGTTTACCGACTGCCCATCAAGCTTGGGCGCCGCTGCCTGGCGTCTTGTCCGCCAGCGCCCACAGCAACTCCGTCTCGATCGCAATCTGGCTGATATTGTTTTGCAGCTCCGGGCCTTGCAGCAGGAAAGTGTCTTCCACGCGCTCGCCCAGGGTGCTGATCTTGGCTAGCTCCACGCTCAGTTGGTGGCGGGCCAGAATGCGGGCCACGGTGTAGAGCAGGCCGGCGCGGTCGGCGGCAGAGATGGATAGCAGCCAGCGCTGGCCTTTGTCGTCCGGCCGCAGCAGCACGCGCGGAGCCACCGGGAAGCTCTTGACGCGGCGTGACACGCGGCGCTGCATGGGCTCGGGCAGCGGCTTGGCTTCGGCCAGCACGCGGCACAGATCGCTCTCCACCAGGTTGATCAGCTCGCGGTAGCTTTGCGGCGCGGTGGTGGCGATCACCTGGAAAGTATCGAGCGCGTGGCGGTTCAAGGCCGTGTGCACGCGTGCGTCCAGAATGGAGAAGCCGGCGCGGTCGAAATAACTGCAGATGCGCGCAAACAGATCGGGCTGGTCGGGCGCATACACCATCACCTGCAAGCCTTCGCCGGCCAGCGATTGGCGGGCGCGCACAATCGGCGTGGTGCTGCCCACGTAGCGCGACAAGTGGCGCGTATGCCAGGCAATATCAGCCGCCTCGTGGCGCATGAAATAGTCCACGCCCAGCGTGTCCCACAGCGCTTTCTGCGATTCGTGCGGTTGTGCGGACAATGCCAGCAGCACCATCGCCTCGCGCTTGCGGGTTTCCACTTGCGCGGCCAGATCGGGGGCGCGGCCGCCCAGCACGCGCAAAGTGGCGCGGTACAAATCTTCCAGCAGCTTGCCTTTCCAGGCGTTCCACACCTTGGGGCTGGTGCCGCGAATATCGGCCACGGTCAGCAGGTAAAGCGCGGTCAAATAGCGCTCGTTGCCCACGCGCTGGGCAAAGGCGGTGATCACATCCGGGTCCGAGGTGTCCTGCTTTTGCGCCACCTGGCTCATCGTCAAATGCTCTTGCACCAAAAAGGTGACCAGCTGCGTGTCCTCTTTGCTCACCTGGTGCTCGCGGCAAAAGCGGCGCAGCTCGGCAGCGCCAATCTCCGAATGGTCGCCGCCACGGCCCTTGCCAATATCGTGGAACAGCGCGGCCAAGTACAGCAGCCAAGGCTTGTCCCAGCCGGCGGCCAGCTGCGAGCAGAACGGGTACTCGTGCGCGTGCTCGGCCATGAAAAAGCGCCGCACATTGCGCAGCACCATCAGAATATGCTGGTCCACCGTGTAGACGTGGAACAGGTCGTGCTGCATCTGGCCGACGATGCGGCGGAAAGGCCAGAGATAGCGCCCCAGCACCGAGGTCTGGTTCATCAGCCGCATCGCGTGGGTGATGCCGCGCGGCTGCTGCAAAATCTGCATGAAGGTGGCGCGGTTCACCGGGTCCTGGCGGAAGCTGGCGTTCATCAGCGTGCGCGCGTGGTAGAGCGCACGGAAGGTGCGGGCCGACAAATCCTTCAGCCCCGGCTCGGTTTCGTAGAGCAAAAAGGTGCGCAAAATCGCGTGCGGGTTGCGCTGGTAGACCTCGTCGTCGGCCACCTCGATCATGCCGGCCTTCTCGTAAAACTCGTCGTCAATGCGGTGCAGCGCGTGGCTGGCCGGGTGCAGGCGCTCGTCCATATTGAGCAGCAGAATCTGCGTCAGCTGCGCCACTGCTTTGGCGGCCCAGTAATAGTGCTTCATCAGCTCTTCGCTGGCACGTTTGGGGAAGCGCTGGCCGCTCGGCGTTTCGGTCTTGAAGCCAAAAGACTCGGCCACAGCCGTCTGCAGATCGAACACGAGCCGGTCCTCGCGCCGCTTGGCCACAATGTGCAGGCGCGCGCGGATCAGGCTGAGCAAATCCTCATTGCGCTGCAGGTTGCGCACCTCGTAATCGGTCGCCAGGCCGTTGGCGGCCAGGGCTTTCCAGCTGTCACCCAGGCCGGTGGCGCGGCCCAGCCAGATCACCAGCTGCAGATCGCGCAGACCGCCGGGCGACTCCTTGCAATTGGGCTCCAACGCGTAGGCGGTGTTTTCGTACTTGTTGTGGCGCTGCTGCATCTCCAGCACCTTGGCCACCACAAAGGCCTGCGGGCTGATGGCTCGCTCCAGCGCTTGCTGAAACTGTTGGTAAAGCGGCTGCGCACCGGTGATACAGCGTGATTCGAGCAGCGCGGTCTGCACCGTCACATCCGCCTCGGCCTCGGTAATGCACTGCGCGATGGTGCGCACGCTTGAGCCAATCTCCAGCCCCGCGTCCCAGCACGAGCCGATGAACTGCTCGATTTGGGTGCGCAGCGTGGCATCGCTGTCCAAATCGGTGCCTGCGGGCAGCAGCAGCAGCACGTCAATATCCGAGTGCGGGAACAGCGTGCCCCGGCCAAAACCACCCACCGCCACCAGGCTCAGGCTGCCGGGCAATTGCGCGCATTGCCACAAATCGCACAGCAGCCCATCGGCCAGGTGCGATAGCTTGCGCAGCTGGCCCTGGATGCCGCGGGTGCTGGTGCCGCCCGCCATGATGGCGTCAAACACGGCCGCGCGCCGGGCCTGGTACTGCTCGCGCAGCGACGAAATACGGGGATCGTTCATGGTGCAATTCAGAGCTGTCGCTGGCAGTGTGCCATAGCAGGAAAACAGCGCGCAGCTATAAGCAGTTTTTGTGCCAAGTGCACCAGTTGGGGGCGTGGCACGCCCGGGGGTGCTTTGCGGAATCGTGGGTGGGTTATCTGCGGTTTGTGCAGAAGTTAGTGGGGCGGTGTTCAACTGGCGTTGTGCAAATTGCTTGCTGCAGCTGGCCGGGTCTCGCCCCGGCAGGCGACCGACTTTCTTGCTGCACGTCCGGTGTGCCGGCCCAGAAGAAAGTAAGCAAAGAAACGTGCCCTACATCCAGCGTCCCCGAAAGCTTCGCGAGGCGAATCTTTCGCGGCAACCTGCGCTGGCTGAAAGGGGTTGTGGGACATCCTCAACAGCCAACAGCCGGTAAACGCTACGGTGCCGTTGGGCTTTGGGTGCAGACGTAAAAAAGCGACCCGCAGGTCGCTTTGTTGGGCTGGCGCTCAGTGCTTGCTGGGGCTTAGCACTTGGTCGTCGTCACAAAATCGGGCAGGGCGGGCGAGCCTTCGGACAGGGTCAGCACCTCGTAGCCGGTATCGGTCACCAGCACTTCCAGCTCCCATTGGGCCGACAGGCTGTGGTCCTTGGTGATGACGGTCCAGCCGTCGCTGCCCAGATCCTTGATGTCCTTCTTGCCCAGGTTCAGCATGGGTTCGATGGTGAAGATCATGCCGGTCTTCAGCTCCACGCCGGTGCCGGGGCGGCCGTAGTGCAGCACCTGGGGCTCGTCGTGGAACACCTTGCCGATGCCGTGGCCGCAATACTCGCGCACCACCGACAGGCCATTGCCTTCGGCAAACTTCTGGATCGCGTGGCCGATATCGCCCAGGTGGGCGCCGTTTTTGACCTGCTGAATGCCGTGCCACATGGCCTCGTAGGTCAGCTTGCACAGGCGCTTGCCGGCGATGGTGCCGTCGCCGATGACGAACATGCGGCTGTTGTCGCCAAAATAGCCTTCGGGCGTGATGATGGTCACGTCCACGTTGACGATGTCGCCCTTCTTCAAAGGCTTGTCATTGGGAATGCCGTGGCAGACCACGTGGTTCACCGAGGTGCAGACATAGGCCGGGTAGGGCGTCATGCCCGGTGGCTGGTAGCCGATGCAGGCGGACTTGGTGCCTTGCTTTTCCATGGCCTCGGCGCACAGCAGATCGATCTGCTTGGTGGTGATGCCGGGCTGGATGTGGGGGGTGATGTAGTCCAAAACCTCCGAGGCCAGGCGGCCTGCGATGCGCATCTGGGCAATGTCTTCTTCGGTATTGATTTTGATAGTCATAGCGGGCAATTATCCCACCGCCCCGATTGGCATGTTGGCCGCACGGCTACCGGGTGGGGGCAGGCACAGTAGAATCCCGGGTTAACCCACCCCTTGACCTGCTTGCCACGGCCCGCCCGTGGCGGTGGCCAAGGCGCATGTGTGCTTTTCTCCATCCTCCTAGATCCACATAGGCTGCCACGTGACACTGCACCTGACCCAGCTCGCCGGCGGAAACGCCCTCAGCTCCTTCCGCGCCCAACAACTGCTGACCGCATTGACGGCGATCCATCCAAAAATAACGGGCATTGCTGCCCGTTTTGTGCATCTGGTGGCTACCGACAAGCCCCTCAGCGCTGCCCAAGCCGAGCGCGTGGCTGCCTTGCTCACCTATGGCGACCCGTTTGAAGGCAAGGACGAAGGCCAGGCTTTTGTGGTCACACCCCGCATGGGCACCATCTCGCCCTGGGCCTCCAAGGCCACCGACATTGCGCGCAACTGCGGCCTCGATGTGTTCCGTGTTGAGCGCATCACCGAATACCGCGTCAGCCTCAAATCCGGCCTGCTGGGCGGCACGCCTGAGCTGAACGCCGAGCAAACCGCGCAAATTGCCGCCTTGCTGCACGACCGCATGACCGAATCGGTCTTCGCCACCCGTGCCGAGGCTGAGCAACTGTTCTCCGCGCTGCAAGCTGCACCGATGGAGTTTGTCGACGTGCTGGGCGGTGGCCGCGCAGCGCTGGAAAAAGCCAACAAGCAGTGGGGCTTGGCGCTGGCCGATGATGAGATTGATTACCTCGTCAACGCTTTCAATGGCTTGAAGCGCAACCCGACCGATGTGGAGCTGATGATGTTCGCGCAGGCCAACTCCGAGCACTGCCGCCACAAAATCTTCAACGCCAACTTCACCATTGACGGCGTGGCGCAAGACAAATCGCTGTTCGGCATGATCCGCAACACCGAAGCCGTCTCGCCCCAGCATACCGTGGTGGCTTACTCCGACAACGCCTCCATCATGGAAGGCCACCAGGTCGAGCGCTTTGTGGCGCAGTTCAACGCCAATGGCGGCGAAGCCGTCTCGCCCAGCTACCAAAAAACCAGCGCCACCAACCATGTGCTGATGAAGGTGGAAACGCACAACCACCCCACGGCCATCTCGCCTTTCCCTGGCGCTTCCACTGGCAATGGCGGCGAAATCCGCGACGAAGGCGCCACTGGCCGCGGCTCCAAGCCCAAGGCCGGCCTGACGGGCTTCACCGTCTCCAAACTTTGGGGCAGCGAAGTGGGCAAGCCCGAGCACATTGCCAGCCCGCTGCAAATCATGATCGAAGGCCCGCTGGGCGGCGCCGCTTTCAACAACGAATTCGGCCGCCCGAGCCTGACGGGTTACTTCCGCGAATACGAACAGCAAGTGGGTGACATCACCCGCGGCTACCACAAGCCCATCATGATCGCTGGCGGTCTGGGCGTGATCGACGCTGAGCAGACCAAGAAAATTCTCTTCCCCGCCGGCACCTTGCTGATCCAGCTGGGCGGCCCCGGCATGCGCATCGGCATGGGCGGCGGCGCGGCCAGTTCCATGGCCAGCGGCACCAACGCAGCTGAACTGGATTTTGACTCGGTCCAGCGCGGCAACCCCGAGATTGAGCGCCGTGCGCAAGAAGTCATCAACCACTGCTGGCAGCAGGGCGAGAAGAACCCGATTCTGGCCATCCACGACGTGGGTGCGGGCGGCCTGTCCAACGCCTTCCCCGAGCTGACCAACGACGCAGGCCGTGGCGCACGTTTCGATCTGCGCAAGGTCAACCTCGAAGAGTCAGGCCTGGCGCCAAAGGAAATTTGGTCCAACGAATCGCAAGAGCGCTACGTGCTGGCGATTGCCCCTGAGTCGCTGGCCGAGTTCACCGCATTCTGCGAGCGCGAGCGCTGCCCGTTTGCCGTCATCGGCACCGCCACCGAAGAGCGCGAGCTGGTGTTGGAAGACACGGCCGTCGCCTCGGGCGACCAGAAATTCCCGGTTGACATGCCGATGAACGTGCTGCTGGGCAAACCGCCCAAAATGCACAAAGACGTGAAGACCGTGCAGCGCGAGCTGCCCGCGATCGACCTGACCGGCGTACCGCTGGAAAAAGCCGTGATCGAAGTGCTGGCGCACCCCACCGTGGCCTCCAAGCGCTTCCTCATCACCATTGGCGACCGCGCCGTGGGCGGCCTCACGCACCGCGACCAGATGGTCGGCCCCTGGCAAGTGCCGGTGGCCGATGTGGCCGTCACGCTGGCCGATTACAAAGGCTTTGCCGGCGAGGCCATGGCCATGGGCGAGCGCACGCCGCTGGCTGCCATCAACGCGCCTGCATCGGGCCGCATGGCCGTGGCCGAAGCCATTACCAACATGCTGGCGGCGCCCATCGAGCTGAGCAAGGTAAAAATGTCCGCCAACTGGATGGCCGCTTGCGGCGAAGCCGGTGAAGACGCGGCGCTCTACGCCACCGTCAAGGCCGTGGGCATGGAACTGTGCCCGGCGCTGAACATCTCCATTCCCGTGGGCAAAGACAGCTTGTCCATGCGCACGCAATGGGCTGAGAACGGCGTCACCAAAAAGGTCACCTCGCCCGTCAGCCTGATCATCACCGGCTTTGCCAGCATCGACGACGTGCGCAGCACGCTCACTCCGCAGCTCAACGCCAGCGAAGACGACACCACCCTGGTGCTGGTCGATCTGGCACGCGGCAAGATGCGCATGGGCGGCTCCATCCTGGGCCAGGTGCTGAACCAAAGTGGCAACGAAACGCCGGATCTGGACCAGGCGCAAGACCTGATCGCTCTGGTTGACGCTGTCAACGCCTTGCGCGCCAAGGGCCAGATTCTGGCCTACCACGACAAGGGCGACGGCGGCCTGCTGGCCACCGTGGCCGAAATGGCCTTTGCCGGCCATGTGGGCGTAGCGCTGAACGTGGACATGCTCGTCACCGAAGGCGACGGCATCAGCGACAGCCGCATGGACAGCGGCGAAGGCAAGAACTGGGGCGAACAAGTGGCCGGCCGCCGCGAAGACCTGACCCTGCGCGCGCTCTTCAACGAAGAGCTGGGCGCCGTGCTGCAAATCAAAACCGCCGACCGCGATGCCGTCATGCAAACCCTGCGCGAACACGGCCTGGCCACCTGCAGCCACATCATCGGCAAAACCCGCCCCGAATCGTCTGCCATGGACATGGGCAAGGGCGAGCTGCAAGTGTGGCGCGACGCCAAGAAGGTATTCGGCGCTACGCTGAGCGACCTGCACCAGGTCTGGGATGCCGTGAGCTGGAAGATTGCCCAGCAGCGCGACAACCCCGCCTGCGCCGACAGCGAACACGCTGCCGCCGGCGTGCCCGCCGATCCTGGCATGCACCTGCACCTCACGTTCGACCCGCAAGACAACGTGGCTGCGCCCTTCATCAACGTGGCTGCCAAGCCCCGGGTGGCTGTGCTGCGCGAGCAGGGCGTGAACTCGCACGTGGAAATGGCTTACGCCTTTACCGAAGCCGGCTTTGAAGCGGTAGACGTGCACATGACCGACCTGCAAACCGGCCGCGCCCAGCTCAAGAACTTCGCAGGCGTTGTGGCTTGCGGCGGCTTCAGCTACGGCGACACCCTGGGTGCCGGCATCGGTTGGGCACGCTCCATCACCTTCAACGACCGTCTGTCGGCCGAGTTCCAACAGTTCTTTGGCCGCAGTGACACCTTCGGCCTGGGCGTCTGCAACGGCTGCCAGATGTTTGCCGAGCTGGCCGACATCATCCCCGGCGCGCAAGACTGGCCGCGCTTCACGCAAAACCAGAGCAACCGCTTTGAAGCGCGTCTGAGCATGGTCGAAGTGCTCGAATCGCCCAGCCTGTTCCTGCAAGGCATGGCCGGCTCGCGCCTGCCCATCGCGGTGGCGCACGGCGAGGGCTACGCCAACTTCAAGTTCCGCGGCAACCAAGACAAGGTGCTGGGCGCCATGCGCTACGTGGACAACCACGGCCAGCCCACCGAGCAATACCCGTTCAACCCCAACGGCTCAGCCGGCGGCCTGACCGCCGTCACCACGGCCGACGGCCGCTTTACCGCGATGATGCCGCACCCCGAGCGCGTCTTCCGCAACGTGCAGATGAGCTGGACCTCGGGCGACAAGTCCGAATTCAGCCCCTGGATGCGCGTGTGGCGCAACGCTCGCAAGTGGTTGGGATAAGCAAGGTTTAACCCGTGTTGCGCACGGGCTAGGCGACTGGCTTCCCACGCTCAAGCCCTGCAGAGGTTGCTCTGTGGGGCTTTTTTGTTGTTTGCTGACGCTTGCTGGATGTGTTTTAACTGGCGTTGGTGGCATTGCAAACGCCAGTTAAAACACAAGCCTCCCTCGGCATCTGCGCGAAGTGCAGCCTTGCTCGTAGAGATAGCAGTGGCCGCCGCTGCGCGACCGCAATAAACCCAGCGGCCAGCAAAAAGCCTAACGCCAGCTAAAACACAGAGCACCAGCTTGCGCTCCAGCGCCAACCGCAAGCAGGCTGCGTCAGCCGCGTTACGGCTCTCAACTCAGCGCCGCATCAATCGGCTGGTTCTCCAGCGCTTGCAGATACTGCTGCAAGCTGTTTTGCAGGGCCTGCGCATAGTCCGGGTGGTCGACGATGCGCACGTGCGGAATCCAGTAGCGCAAGGTGGGCAGCAGTTGCTCGGGGTGGCGCACTTCGGTGGTGACGACCAGGTGGTTGCTCAGTTCGCGCACTATGCGTTGGTGCGGCAGTTGTTGGCGGCGGCGGAAGTAGTCCATGGCCAGGCCGCTGACGTGCAGGGTGACGGTGGTTTTGGGGCCGAACCAGATGCCGTCGCTGTGCTCAATTTCTTGCACCAGCTCGGGCTTGGGCGCAAACGCGGTGTCGCCCACCAGCACGTGGCTGCATTGCGAAAGTGCAAAGGCTTTGAGCTTGCCGGCCTCGGCGGCGGCCAGGTACCAGATGCCTTGCTGGTTGACCAGGCGGTAGGGCTCCAGCGTGCGGGTTTTGCCGCGGTAGCGCAGGTGGCAGAGCAGGCGCTTTTGCACGGCTTCGTCGAGGCGGGCCACGTCATTGCGGTCCACGCCTTCCATCTCGGAGGCCGGGCCGCGGAACAGGTAGCTGGATTCGTCTTCGGGTGCGTCGACCTGCTGGGTCAGGCGCATCAGCATGTTGCCGGGGAAGAGCTCTTGCATGTCGAGCAGCTCGAACAAGCTGTTCAGGTGCTTGGGCTGCAGCTTTTGGCGCAGGTGCGGCTTGAGCTGGTAGCGGTAGTCTTCGGTGGTTTCGATCCAGCCTTCCAGGCGCTCGAGATCGCGAAAGATGGTGCGCTCGCTCACGCTGAACTCGGCTATCAGCGCCTCGCGCTGCAATTGCTCGCCGGCATACAGGCGGCGAATCAGTTCCGCCAGACGGGCGGAGAGTTTTTTGCTGGTGTCGGAAGCCATACAAGCCGATAAGTGATGTTTGGCGCGGATTGTAAGAGCAAAAATGCCGATTAAGCGCTGGCGTATTTATTTTATCGATCAACTGATTCTGATAATAAAAAATGGCAGCGGTTAAATGTTGGCTGACATTTCCTGTCAGTCCCCATTTTTACGATTTCAGGCATTGTGACTGCTGTGAATGCCGTGAAGAATAAATTTGCCAAATACGCTGCTGGAGACGCTTTTTATGTGGTGCGCAGCGAGAGCACCTGCCTGGCAGGCGTGGATGCCTTGTTTCAGCGCTGGGTAACCACCGGCTTGGTAGGCGAGAGCCTGGTGTTCTGCGCTGCCGACTTGCGTGGTGCCAGCCCGCAGGCCGTGCTGCAACTGGCCGCGCAGCACCCGCAGGTGCAAGACGCCAGGCAGCTGCGCTTGCTGCAGCAAGAGGGTTTTGTGGTGGTGCAGTTCAACTTTATCCATTTGCTGGGCGCTCAACCGGCACTGCCACACCCTGTCAGTCAGCCCTGATAGCATCGGCACCGCTGCGAAAACTGGTATTTTTAATAATGCGCTTTATAAACGCCTTGGGTGATTTTTTTACTGAAATAGTTGCTGAAATTAGGGCTTGAAAAATATTTAAAGGCTTGGCGGCTGGTGATTTTTCGGCAAATGCTGAAAATCAACTCTCTGCTGTCGCTGGTTGGACAGAGTTTTGCCACCGTAGGCTGTATGGATGGCTAATGGGCGCGCGCCCAAAGGTGGCCAAAGCGCGGTATCTGCATTGTGTATGTTGGCCTCTCAGTGAGCGCTTGCCTGCATTAAAACTGCGCGGCGCTTTTTTAAGTTTTGTTGCATCTGGCGCTCACGGTTCAATGGTAGGCTTTCGCGCTATTGCTGCCTGGGCAGCGCATAAGCAAAACCGGAGGGAGGCCAGGTGTCGCGTGTACTAGCAACCGAAGCAGAGGTGTTGGCTTTGTCGCCCGATGCTGCTTCGTCCAAGGCCGCCAAGGGGCTGCAATCGCCGGGCAAATGGCCCAGCCTGGGCTGCAACGAGCAGGCGGCCTGGGGCGAATGCCAGGGCAGCGGCAGCAAGCCTTACCAGACCCAGGTGGATCTGAGCGGGCCGTCTTTCAAATGCTCGTGCCCAAGCCGCAAGTTCCCCTGCAAGCATGGCCTGGCTTTGATGCTGCTGCGCGCCGCCGGCCAGGTGAGCGAAGGCGCCGAGCCGCCCGAATGGGTGAGCAGCTGGCTGGGCAGCCGCCAAGAAAAAGCCGAGAAAAAAGAGGCCAAAGCCGCCGCCTTGGCCGCCGCGCCGCCGCCCGATCCCGAGGTGCTGGCCAAGCAACAGGCCAAGCGCGAAGACAAGCGCTGGGACAAGGTTGCGGCCGGCATGCAAGAGCTCTCGCTGTGGATGCAAGACATGGTGCGCAACGGCCTGGCCAACCAGTCCGGCGACCGCCAGGCGCGCCAGCATTGGGCCAATATGGCCGCCCGCATGGTGGATGCGCAGGCCACCGGCATGGCCGCCCGCATCAAAGAAGCCTGGGAGCTGGTGGACAGCCACCCGCAGTGGGCGCGCGATCTGCTCGTGCAACTGGGCCACTGGCAATTGCTGGTGGACGCGGTGGAGCGGCGCGATGCGCTCAGCCCCAAACTCAAGGCCAATGTCATGGCCGCGCTGGGCTGGCCCATGGACAAGGCCGAGGTGCAAGCCCAAGGCGAGGCTCTGGCCGACGAATGGCTGGTGGTGGGCCTGCGCATGATCGAGCGCGAAGGCCGGCTGACCGAGCGCCGTGTCTGGCTGCAAGGCTTGCAAAGCGGGCGCGTGGCGCTGCTGCTCGATTACGCCCAGGGCGGGCGCGGTTTTGAAACGGCCTGGGTGCCGGGCCAGAGCTACCGCGCCCAGTTGCATTTTTATCCCGGCCAGGCCGCGCTGCGAGCCATTGCCGCCAACGGTGCTGAGCTGCTGGATGCCGCACAGGCCCTGCTTTTGAGCGCTACGGCCTGGGCCGATTCGCTGCAGCACTTGAGCCAGCGCATTGCCGGCAACCCCTTGCAAGCTGTGCAGCCGCTGTGGTGTGGCCAGGCGCGTTTGCAGTTTGCCGATGGCCAATGGCTGGCCTTGTGGCCGCAAGGGGCCGAGCAGTGGGCACCTGTGCCGCTGGCCATTGCCGAAGAGCAGGCCTGGCAGTTGCAAGCCTTGAGCGGCGGCGCGCCCATGGCCTTGTTTGGCGAATGGGAGCCGGGCCCGCAGATAGGGCGCTGGCGCTTGCTCAGCGCTTGGCAAAGCACGGAATCAGGCACAGGCTGGGCGCAGGCCTGGCAAAACCCGGGAGAGCTGTCATGAGCAATGCCAATGTGTGGGCGGCTTTGCAGCAGTCCAGCCTGGTCGGCGCCGAGCGCTTGGCTGTGCCCAGTATTTTTACGACAGGCGTAGACAGCACCGCGCCTGCCACGCAACAAGCCGTGCAAACGGCGCTGCAACAACCGGCAGCATCCACCGCGGCGCAAGTGCTGCGTGCCAGCGCGGTAGCGGCCGTGTTGGAGCGCGCTGGCTGGGTGCCGGGTGCGCAAGTGGTGTTGCGTGCGCCGCTAATGCCGCCCAGCACGCCTGCGGCCGAATCGCGCAGCGCACCGCAAGACGAGCGCTTGCTGGCGCTGCTGCGCGAGCTGTTGCAAGAGGGCCCGCAAGAGCTGCTGGCGCCCAGCTTTGCCACCTTGGACCAGGCCGGTTTGCGCTTGCCGCATGCCTTGCTGGTGGACGCTTTGAACCAGGGCCGCCAGTCCGTTGATCTGCGTGCGTGGTTGACGCCGGTGCTCGGCGAGCGCGGCCGTTGGCTGGCCACCCAAAACCCGCAGTGGGCCTATGCCAGCGGTGTGCAAGAAACCGCCAATGCCGAGCAGATCTGGCAAGAAGGTTCGCTGGAGCAGCGCGTGGCTTTGTTGGCGAGCGAGCGCGAGAGCGACCCGGCAGCGGCTCGCATACGCTTGGAAAACAGCTTGAAAGAGCTCAACGCCAAAGAGCGCGCACCCATGGTGCAGAGCTTGGAAACCGGCTTGTCGCTGGCCGACGAGCCGCTGCTGGAAAAGCTGCTGAGCGACCGCAGCAAGGAAGTGCGCGAGAGCGCCGCCCGCCTGCTGTCGGTCTTGCCGGACAGCGCGCACAGCCAGCGCATTAGCACCTGGCTGCAAGCCATGCTGAGCCAGGATGCCAAGGGCGAATGGCAGATTGAGCCGCCCGAAGAAGGTAATAAAGACTGGGAGCGCGATGGCATCACGCTGCAGCCGCCGGCCTACATCAAAGGCGTGAAAGCCTGGTGGCTGGAGCAGTTGGTGGAGATGGCGCCCATCAGTTTTTGGCTGCAGCAACTGGGAAAAACGCCTGAGCAGCTCTGGGAGTGGAGCCGCCGCAGCGACTGGAAAACCGCGCTGCGCCAAGGTTGGCTGGCCGCGCTGCGCACGCAGCACGATGTGCGCTGGCTGCCGCTGCTGCAAGGCATGGAGCGCGATGCGCGGGCCGAATCACTGCTGCCCGCCTTGCTCTCGCAGCTGAGTGCCGAGCAGCGCGATGCGCTGTGGCTGGCGCAGTTGCAGCAGACCAAGGGCGCGCTGATCGACGCCATCAACCGCATAGACAGCCATTTGTCGGAGACCGAAACGCTGTCGCCCGCCTTGTCGGAAACCTTGGTTGATGCCTTGCACCAGGCGCTGGGCGGCAAGCAAGTGGTGGGCAGTTGGCACAGCTGGCAGGCCGACCAGGCCATGCTCGCTTGCGCCCGCAATTTGCACACTGCCAGTTTGCCGCGCTTTGCACAGTTGTGGCGCACGGCCAAGGCGGCCGAGCTCAGCCCGGCGCCTGAGCAAGATGCTGCCGGCATTGCGCTCACGCCCGAGCAGGAGAACAAGCTGCAACGCGCCCGTCTGCGCCCCTGGGACGACGAGCGCGTGCTGGCACCGCTCAACCGCATTGTCGATTTGCGCCTGGCCTTGCAGGCCGCCACCCAACCCTGAAGCCCCCCGTTTTTTACGCATACCACCGAAAGCACACCATGAGCCAAGTACTACGCCAGCACGCCGAACAGCAATTTGCCGACGAACTCGACGCCCTGCAAAAGGCGGACGACCGCCCGCGCCCGCCCAACTGGAAGCTCTCGCCCTGGGCGGTGCTGCAATACTTGATGGGCGGCCAACTGAGCAACGGCTTTGAGGTGAGCGCCAAATACATCGGCAACCCGCGCCTGATGGAGATTGCCGTTTCCACCTTGGCCACCGACCGCGCACTGCTGCTGTACGGCGTGCCGGGCACGGCCAAATCCTGGGTGTCCGAGCATTTGTCGGCTGCAGTCAGCGGCGATTCGACCATGCTCATCCAGGGCACGGCCGGCACCAGCGAAGAGCAGCTGCGCTACGGCTGGAACTACGCGCAACTGCTGGCGCATGGCCCGTCGGAAAAAGCGCTGATCCCCAGCCCGCTGGTGCATGCCATGCGCCTGGGGAAAATCGCCCGTATCGAAGAGCTCACGCGCATCCCCGCCGATGTGCAAGACACTTTGATCACAGTGTTGTCGGAAAAAACACTGCCCGTGCCTGAGCTGTCTACCGAGTTCCAGGCGGTGCAGGGCTTCTCTGTGATTGCCACCGCCAACAACCGCGACAAGGGCGTGAACGAGCTCTCCAGCGCTTTGAAGCGCCGCTTCAACACCGTGGTGCTGCCGGTGCCGGCTTCGCAAGACGAAGAGGTGCAGATTGTCACCAAGCGCGTCAGCGAGCAAAGCCGGGCGCTGCAATTGCCGGCCGAGCCGCCAGCGTTGCAGGAAGTGCGCCGCGTGGTGCAGATCTTCCGCGAGCTGCGCAACGGCCAGACCGAAGACGGCAAGACGGTGCGCGTCAAATCACCCAGCTCCACGCTGTCGACTGCCGAGGCCATATCGGTGATCAACAGTGGCATGGCCTTGGCTGGCCATTTTGGCGACGGCGTGCTGCGTGCTGGTGATGTGGCTTCGGGTTTGCTCGGCGCTGTTATCAAAGACCCGGTGCAAGACACCGTGGTGTGGAAGGAATACCTGGAAACCGTGGTCAAAGAGCGCGCCGACTGGAAAGACCTGTACCGCGCCTGCCGCGAGCAGCTGTAAAGCCTGCGCCTTTTGTGATTGCTGACTTAGCCCATGGCCACTTCTGCTGATTCGATCCACTTTTTTGGCATTCGCCACCACGGGCCGGGCTGCGCGCGCAGCCTGCTGCAAGCGCTGGAGCAATTGCAGCCCGATTGCCTGCTGGTAGAAGGTCCGCCCGAAGGCGAGGCGCTGCTGCCGGTGCTGCAAAGCGCCGAGCTGCGGCCGCCGGTGGCCATGCTCGTCTACATGCAGGACGAGCCGAGCCAGGCCGCTTTCTACCCGTTTGCCGAGTTCTCGCCCGAGTGGCAAGCCCTGCAATGGGCCAGCCGCCAAGGCGTGGCGACGCGCTTTATCGACTTGCCGCAAACCCACGCCATGGCGCTGGATTGGGCGCGGCGCGAGGCCTTGAAAAAGACCATTGCCGCCGAAGCCGAAACAGATGCCGAAGAGGGCGCTGGCGACAAGGACAGCGAGCCCGCTGAGGCGCAGGTGGTAGAAGCCACAGTGCCGGAAACTGCAGCGGCAGAACTCGCTGAGGCCGCAGGTGATGCCGCGCCCAGCGACAACGCAGACACCGCCACTGACAGCAGCGACCTCGCCATGCCCAGCCACCGCGATCCGCTCGACTGGCTGGCGCACGCCGCCGGTTTTGACGATGGCGAAAGCTGGTGGAACCGCCTGGTGGAAGAGCGCGGCGACAGCGAAGCGCTGTTCGAGAGCATCAGCGAAGCCATGGCGGCAGTGCGCGGCGAGCTGGCCAAAGACGGCGAGCACTGGCGCGGCCCAGCCTATGTGCAGCGTGAGGCCATGCGCGAAGCGCACATGCGCCAATGCATCCGCGAAGCGAGCAAGGCCGGCTACCAGCGCATTGCGGTGGTGTGTGGCGCCTGGCACGTGCCGGCTTTGAAAGAATCCGTCACTGCCAAGGCCGACAACGCTTTGCTCAAAGGCTTGCCCAAGGCCAAGGTGCTGGCCACCTGGGCGCCGTGGACTTACCGCAATTTGGCCAGCAGCAGCGGCTATGGTGCAGGCGTTACATCGCCAGGCTGGTACGAGCATTTGTGGCGCTGCTACCAACGTGCGGCAGTCGAAACTGCGGTAGCCGATGCGTCCGCAGAGCAGGGCGAGCCCCAGCCTGCCGCAGCGCAGAAATACCCGGTCAGCGCGGCCACTTTGCGTACGGCTGGCTGGTTGACGCGGGTGGCGCATCTGCTGCGCGAGAAAGACCTGGATTGCTCCAGCGCCCACATCATCGAGGCCACGCGCTTGTCCGAAAGCCTGGCGGCTTTGCGCGGCCAGCCCACGCCAAGCCTGGAAGAGATCAACGAGGCCATCGTCACCGTGGTCTGCATGGGCGAGACTGCGCCGCTGCGTTTGATTGACGAAGAGCTCACCGTTGGCCATGTGCTGGGCGCCGTGCCGGCCGATGTGCCGCAAGTGCCTTTGCAGCGCGATATTGAGCAGCAGCAAAAATCGCTGCGCATGAAGCCCGAGGCTGCCAGCAAGTTGCTGGCGCTGGATTTGCGCAAGGACACCGATCTGGCGCGCAGCCACTTTTTGCACCGGCTGCGCCTGCTTGGCATTGGCTGGGGCGTGCGGGCGGCCGATGCGCAGCGCAACCGCGGCACCTTCCGCGAAAGCTGGCAGATGCAGTGGGAGCCCGAGCTGGCGGTGCGCATTATCGAAGCCAGTGTGCATGGTGCCACCGTGGCGCAGGCCGCCACGGCCAAGCTGCGCGCCAGCATGACGGCCGAGACTGCCTTGCCCGAGATTGCGCAGGCGATAGACGACGCACTGTTGGCCGATCTGCCGCAATTGGTCGAAGCCTTGATTGCCACCTTGGCCGAGCGCGCCGCTACTACGGGCGATGTGGCGCAACTGCTGCAAGCCTTGCCGCCGCTGGCCAATGTGTACCGCTACGGCAGCGTGCGGCAAACCGATACTGCGCTGCTGGCCACGGTGATTGATTCGCTGGTTTTGCGCGCCGCCATCGGCCTGCCCGTGGCTTGCATGGCAATGGACGAAGACGCCGCCGCGGCCATGAAGCTCAAGGTACTGGCCGCGCACGATGCGCTGCGCTTGCGCAGTGGCGAAGGCGAGGCGCAAGAGGCCGTCAACGCCTGGCGTGCAGCGCTGCGCAGCTTGGCGGTGGGCGATGCGGCGGCGGCTTTGTTGCGCGGCATGGCTTGCCGTTTGCTGCTCGACGAGCATCTGCTGGAGAGCACCGAGGTGGTGCAGCAGTTCAACCGCAATCTCTCGCTGGGCGCAGCGCCCATGGATGTGGCCGCCTGGCTGGACGGTTTTCTGAACCAGCAGGCGCTGGTGCTGATGCACGACGAGGCGATCTGGGGCGCGGTCGACGCCTGGCTCACCGGCCTGGGCGAGGTGCAATTTGCGCAGATTCTGCCGCTGGTGCGGCGCAGTTTTGCCAACTTCAGCAACCACGAACGCCAAAGCCTGGGCGAGAAAGCCAAGCGCGCACCGGTCGCCGGTGGCGCGGCTGTGGTGGCCGTTGCCAGTGATGACCAGGATTCGCCTTGGGACGAGCAGCGTGCTGCGCTGGCCTTGCCTGTGCTCAATGCCCTGCTGGGCCTGAACTTGCCGCCAACACTGATGGAGCAGGCACACACAATGCCTGCCGGGGACACACCATGAACACCAAGGCCAACCCTGTCAATGACGCCGCAGCAGACAACGAAGCTGCGGCGCTAACCGACGAGCTGCAACCGACCTCGCGCCTGCAGCGCTGGCGCCTGGTGCTGGGCAGCCCGGCAGATGCAAGCTGCGGCGGCGTGAGCGGCCGCCTGCAAGAGATGGACCAGGCGCTGGCCGCTTTGTATGAGCCGGACCAGCAGCTGACTTCGCGCAAAGGCGGACGCGGTAATTCGTCGCCCTCGGTGGCGCGCTGGCTGGGCGATATTCGCAAGTATTTCCCGAGCCAGGTGGTGCAGGTTTTGCAGCGCGACGCGATGGAGCGCCTGAAGCTGCGAGAGCTGTTGCTGCAGCCCGAGATGCTGGAGAACGTGCAGCCCGATGTGCACCTGGTGGCGGATCTGATTTCGCTGGGCTCGGTCATCCCGCAAAACACCAAGGCCACGGCGCGCCTGGTGGTGCGCAAGGTGGTGGACGAGCTGATGAAAAAGCTCGAAGAGCCCATGCGCTCTGCCGTGGCCGGTGCGCTGGATCGCAGCCAGCGCAACCGCCGTCCGCGCCACGCCGAGATCGACTGGAACCGCACCATCCGCGCCAATCTGCGCCATTGGCAGCCCGAGTACAAAACCATCGTGCCGCAGACGCTGATCGGCTACGGCCGCAAGGCTCGCCGCCCGCAGCGCGAGGTAATTTTGTGCATAGACCAAAGCGGCTCCATGGCCAATTCGGTGGTGTATTCGAGCATCTTCGGCGCGGTAATGGCCAGCCTGCCGGCGGTGGCAACCAAGCTGGTGGTGTTTGATACGGCGGTGGTCGATTTGACGGAAAAGCTGGACGACCCGGTCGATGTGCTGTTTGGCGTGCAACTGGGCGGTGGCACCGATATCAATGGCGCCGTTGGCTACTGCCAGAGCCTGATCAGCGAGCCGCGCAACACTATCCTGGTGCTGATCTCCGATTTGTACGAAGGCGGCGTGGAATCAGGCTTGCTGCGCCGCGCCAACGAGTTGGTGGAATCGGGCGTGCAGTTCATCACCTTGCTGGCGCTCAGCGACGAGGGCGCGCCTTCTTACGACGCCGAGCTCGCCGCCAAGCTGGCGGCGCTGGGCGTGCCGTCTTTCGCTTGTACGCCAGATGCTTTTCCGCAGTTGATGGCAGCCGCTATTCGGCGCGACGATGTGGCATCGTGGGCCGCCACGCAGGGCTTCAAAACCAGCAAGTAGGGCTGCCGGTAAATCCGTAAGTAGAGTTACGCATTGGTGTTTCACCTAGCGCCGTGCAGCTTGCAGCCGCACGGCGCTGTCGTTAGTGTTGCACGGTCGGCTTGCGCTGCCTTTGGGCGGTGCCTGACCGGCCTACAACAACACAGGAGACGACATGCACGAGATGAACAAGAGCGCCCGCCTGCGCGCCATGCGCTGGAGCCTGAGCACGCTGGCAGCGGCCAGTTTGGTGGCTTGCGGCGGCGGTGGTGGATCGGACGCCAAGAACGAGCTGCCCGCAGGCGTTCGTGAAATCAGCCAGACCAGCTACCCTGCCACGGTGGCCGGCAGCGGCAGCACAGCAGCCACGCAAGATTTGCTGACAGGCGGCCTGGGCAAAACCGGCCTGGGCGCGGCTGCTGCGCCGGCCTATGCCGACCCGGCGCACCCCACGGTGGCCGAGCTGCGCCGCAACGCCTTGTTCTCCAACTACCGCGGCATTCTTGATTACACCGCTGGCGGCGGCTATGGCAGCCTGTACGGCCCGAATGTGAGCGCTGACGGCGCTGTCACCAGCAAAGAAGGTTTGATTCCTGGCAGCGAGCACTTGGCCGTGCTGGACGATGGCTCGGGCCGCAAGCAAACCGTGATTGCAGTGCTGGTGCCCGACAGCTTCAGCGCCAGCAACCCTTGTATTGTGTTGGGCCCCTCGTCGGGCTCGCGTGGCGTATACGGCGCCATCGGCACGGCGGGCGAATGGGGCTTGAAAAAAGGCTGCGCGGTGGCGTTGACCGATGCGGGCAAAGGCATTGGCTTGCACAACCTGAGCGACGACACCGTGAACCAGGTGGACGGCTCGCGCGCCACGCGCAAAGCGGCAGGCACCATGGCGCAGTTTGCTGCCAATTTGAGCGATGCAGCGCTGGCCGCTTACAACGCTGCGTTCCCCAACCGCATTGCCATCAAGCACGCGCATTCGCAGCAAAACCCCGAGAAGGATTGGGGCAGCGATACCTTGGTGGCAGCGCGTTATGCCTTCTATGTGCTGAACGCCAAATACGGCAGCAAGGACGAGCCGCTGCCATTTGCCAAGGCCAATACGCTGGTGCTGGGCGGCTCGGCTTCGAACGGCGGCGCTGCCGTGCTGCGGGCGGCGGAGCTGGACAACGACGGTCTGATTGACGGTATTGTGGCCAGCGAGCCGGTGACGCAAATCCCGGCCAGCGCATCGCTCAACATCCAGCAAGGCAGCCAGAAAACCAGCGGGCCGGTCAAAGCGCTGGGCGAGTACACGACCTGGGGCAATATTTACCAGCCTTGCGCGGCGCTGGCCGATGCAGCGGCTTTGAGCGAGACGTCGATCTTCAACTACATCGGCCTGACGGCGATGAAAGCCCGCGCCGAAGCGCGTTGCGATGGCCTGGCCGCCAAGGGCCTGGTCAGCGGCAACACCACGGCCGAACGCGCTGCCGATGCGCTGGCCAAACTGCATTCGTTTGGCTGGGCGCGCGAGCAAGACCAGATGCACAACGCGCACTACGGCCTGGGCAACGGGCCTATTTTGTCGGCCATGTACACCATGGCTTACGGCCGTTTTGCTGCCGACGCGAACCTGTGCAACAGCAGCTTTGCCGCTGCCAATGCAACGGGTGAGGTGGTGGCAGCCGCGCCAACTGCCTTGGCGCAAAGCGCGGCGGTAGCCAACGGCACTGCCAATGGCTCGCCAGCGACGGTGATCTATAACGACTCGGTCGGTGGTGCTCGTTCTTGGGCGCTGGCGGTGTCGCCTTCCACCGGCAAGGCCGATCTGGGGCTGGACAACGCGCTGTGCCAATACGCCTTGGCCAGCGGCAAGGACCCGCTGACGGGCGCTGCCTTATCGGCCAACAGCGTGCCCAGCAAAGCGCAAAGCGATGCCGTGCAAACGGGCATGAAGGAAGTGCGTGTCAGCGGCAACCTGCGCGGCAAGCCGGCCATCATCGTGGCGGGCCGCAGCGATGCGCTGATTCCCGTCAACGCCAACGCGCGGGCTTACACCGCTTTCAATGCGCAAGTGGAAGGCGCCAGCTCCAAGCTGCGCTATATCGAAGTGGCGAACGCGCAGCACTTCGACGCTTTCCTGCCCTTTGGCGGCTTTGACACGCGCTTTGTCCCGCTGCACGGCTACTTCAACCAGGCCATGGACAATCTGTGGGCGCATTTGAAGAACGGCGCCGCATTGCCGGGCAGCCAAGTGGTGCGCACCACGCCACGCGGCGGCACGCCAGGCGCAGCCAACCCGATCAGTGCTAGCAACGTGCCCGCCTACAAAGCCGTAGCCGGCGCGGGCGATGCCATTACCGTGGCCAGCGGCAGCATTGTTTTGCCGGACTGAGTGCAACCTGAACACCGAGCATGCGGCCAGGTGCCGTGTGCTTGGTGCAGGGCACTGCGCCAAAAACAAAGCCCCGCAGAGCGGGGCAAAGATGGAAATAAAGAGTAACTACAGTGAACTCAGGTGCGATGTATTCCGGCCCTTGGTTGCCGGCATCGCCTTGCCTGCAGGTCGTGCATCACAGGCGGGCGGGAGCGCGCTTGCGGTCACGTTCGTCTTCAGGCCATACAGCAAATACAGTGTTCATCGGGTTTCCTTTCAACTCCTGGTGGAGATGCGTGTTCAACGGGTAAACCCGCGCAGGCGTTGACAGCCGTCGTATAAAGTTTTGTGAACCGAATCCAACAAAACGTAGAACAGGCGTGGTTTTGCCCTGCTGCTGAGCATTGAAATCGCTATGATTTGCCAGCTTTTTTTCAAGGAGTTGGTGGATGGCTGGTGCAGGTTTATTGATGCTGCTGGACGATATCGCGAGCTTGCTCGACGATGTGGCGCTGATGAGCAAGACGGCGGCGGGCAAAAGCACGGCGATTCTGGACGACGTGGCCACGCAAACCAAGGTGGCCATGCAAAAGACGGCCGGCGTGCTGGGCGATGACCTGGCGCTGAACGCCGAGCAGGTGACTGGCGTCAAGGCCAATCGCGAGCTGCCGGTGGTCTGGGCGGTGGCCAAAGGTTCGCTCAAGAACAAAGTGGTGCTGGTGCCGGCCGCATTGTTGATCAGTGCTTTTGCGCCCTGGCTGATAACGCCGCTGCTGATGGTGGGCGGCGCTTTTCTGTGCTTTGAAGGCGTGGAAAAGATCCTGCATCTTTTCGACAAGCAGCAAAAACATGAGGCGGCCGACGTCATTGCCGAGGTGCAAAAGGCCGAGCAGATGGGGGTTGCGCCTTCGTCCGTGCGGGCAGCGACCGAGAAGAACCTCGATCCTGTGGAATACGAAAAGTCCAAGGTGGCTGGCGCGGTGCGCACGGATTTCATTTTGTCGGCTGAGATCATGGCGATCGCATTGGGCACCGTGTCTACCAAGCCGCTGTGGGAGCAGTTCACCGTGTTAGTGGCCGTGGCTGTCGCGATCACCGTGTTCGTCTACGGCCTGGTGGCGATGATTGTGCGCATGGACGATATGGGCAGCTGGCTGATGGCCAAGCAAAGCGCAGCAGCGCGCGCTCTGGGGCGCGGCATGATTGCTTTTACGCCTTGGCTGATGCGCGGCTTGTCGATTGTGGGCACGGCGGCCATGTTCATGGTGGGCGGCAGCTTGCTGGTGCACGGCATCGGGCCGATCGAGCACTGGGTGGCGCAAAGCATCGTGCCGCAGGGCGGCGTGGTGGCTGCCGTGGTGCCAACGCTGGTGCACGTGGTGGTGGGCGCGGTGATTGGTGGCGCGGTAGTGCTGTGCGTGGAGGCCTGGCACAAGGTGCGCGGCGGCGCACACTGAAAAGCTTTTTCCAAGAACTGAGGCGGCTGGACAACACCCAGCCGCCTTTTTTGCGTTAGCTGCAGAGGCAACTGATCTGTATCAAGTCTGTTGCAAAGCCGGTTGTTGATGATAACGGACATGGATAGCCGCCTCGCCGCAGGCAGCAGACACTTCCAAGGTGCTGCCGGGCTTGGCGCTCAATCCAACCGTTTCTCAATCCACGCGACCAGCTTCGCAAGAGGGTATCAACGATGAAAAAAATGATGTTGGCTGCAGCCGCTGTTTGCGCCTTCACTTCTGGCGCCGCCATGGCACAAGAGGCACAAAGCCCCTGGATGATCCGCGTACGCGCCGTGCACCTGGATAGCGCCAACAAGGATTCCACCGGCCTGGGCTTGTCGATCAACAACAAGACCATCCCCGAGTTTGACGTGTCGTACTTCTTCACGCCCAACATCGCAGCCGAGCTGATCCTGACCTACCCGCAAAAGCACGATCTGCGCGCTGACGGCCTGGGCAAGATCGGTACGCTCAAGCACTTGCCACCCACGCTGCTGGCGCAATACCACTTCACCAACTTTGGCGCTTTCAAGCCTTATGTGGGCGCTGGTGTGAACTACACGCGCTTCTCCAATGTGCGCTTTGCTCCCGCCGTGCGTGATGCGCTGGATCCTTCGATCAAGAAGAACAGCTTCGGCGGCGCCGTGCAAGTGGGCTTTGACTACGCACTCGACAAGAACTGGTCGCTGAACTTCGACGTGAAGAAGGTCTACATCAAGACCGACGTGCGCTCGGCCGGTACCAAGGTCGGCTCGTTCAAGGTTGACCCATGGCTGGTGGGCGTGGGCGTGGGCTACCGCTTCTAAGCCACAACAGGCTTTAGCCAAAAACAAAAGGCATGCTGACAACAGCATGCCTTTTGTGTTTTTGTTTCCCGGTTGGGATGCTCTGGCTCCAAACCGGAAAAATGTTCAAGGAGCCAGCCGCTGGCGCTGCCCGGGCAAGCGCCAGCGGTGCTGGTTTTACACCTGGGCCAGCGCCTGGTCCAGATCGGCCAGCAGGTCGTCAATGTGTTCAATGCCGACCGACAGGCGCACCATGCCTTCGGTCACGCCGGCCTTGGCCAGCTCGGCCGCATCGAGCTGGCGGTGCGTGGTGGAGGCAGGGTGCGTGGCCAGCGATTTGGCATCGCCAATGTTGACGAGGCGCGTGAACAGCTGCAGCGCATCCAGAAAACGGGCGCCGGCGGCACGGCCTTCGCTGCCTTTGAGGCTGAAGGACAGAATGCCCGAGGCGCGGCCGCCCGATTGCTTTTGCACAATGGCGTGGTCCGGGTGGTCTTTGAGGCCGGCGTAACGCACCCATTCCACCTTGGGGTGTTTTTGCAGTGCTTCGGCAATCTTTTGCGTGTTTTCGCAGATGCGGTCCATGCGCAGCGCCAGGGTCTCGATGCCTTGCAAAATCTGGAAAGCGTTTTGTGGCGAGATGGCGGCGCCCATATTGCGCAGCGGCACCACGCGGGCGCGGCCAATGAAGGCGGCAGGGCCCAGTGCTTCGGTGTAGACCACGCCGTGGTAGCTCACATCCGGCTCGTTCAGGCGCTTGAAGCGTGCCTTGTGCTCGGCCCAGGGGAATTTGCCGCTGTCCACAATGGCACCGCCCACACTGGTGCCGTGGCCGCCAAGGTACTTGGTGAGCGAGTGCACCACAATGTCGGCGCCATGCTCAAACGGGCGCAGCAAATAAGGCGAGGGCACGGTGTTGTCCACGATCAGCGGCACGCCATGCTGGTGCGCCACATCGGCCAGCGCACGGATGTCGGTTACGTTGCCGAGCGGGTTGCCAATGGACTCGATGAAAACGGCCTTGGTCTTGGCGTCGATCAGTGCGCCAAAGCTGGCCGGATCGCGCGGATCGGCAAAACGTACCTCAATGCCTTGCTGCGGGAAAGTGTGCGCAAACAGGTTGTAAGTGCCGCCATACAAGGTGCTGGCGCTGACGATGTTGTCGCCCGCTTCGGCCAGGGTTTGGATAGCTGCGGTGATGGCTGCCATGCCCGATGCCACGGCCAGCGCCGCAATGCCGCCTTCGAGCGCCGCCACGCGCTTTTCCAGCACGTCGGTGGTCGGGTTCATGATGCGGGTGTAGATGTTGCCGGGCACCTTCAGGTCGAACAAGTCGGCGCCATGCTGCGCGCTGTCAAACGCGTAGGCCACCGTCTGGTAGATAGGCACGGCAACAGCCTTGGTGGTGGGTTCGGGCGAATAGCCGGCGTGAACGGCAAGTGTCTCAATGCGCATGGTGCTTGGCTCCAAAGTTGTTGTAAGAACGCGCTGACGTTCTGTGGGAAAGCTTTGGTTGTAACAGGTTTTGCGGCTGAGGCAACGATATTGTTCGCATGAGCTTATGGCGCAAAAAAGCCGCTGCGCAGGTGGGCGCAGCGGCGGGTGTTGAGTGAGCAGATTTACAGCAGGCTGTTGAGTACCAGGCCACCAGCGCTGAGCCAGACAAACAAAATCAAAGCCAGCAGCAGAGGCTTGATGCCTGCGGCCTTGACGGCACGCACATGGGTGGTCAGGCCCAACGCCGCCATGGCCATGGTGAGCAGCACATTGTCCAGCTGCACGCCAAGCGTCAGCGCGCTTTGCGGAATCACGCCCAGCGAATGGATGCCGGCCACGGCCACAAAGCCCAGCGCAAACCAGGGAATGGTGACACGGGCCAGCAGCGATGGCTTGTCGCCCGCATGGCTGGCAGCCGGTGCCGAGCTGTCGCGGGCAGCCAGCCAGGCGGACAGTGCGATGAGGAAGGGCGCCAGCATCATCACGCGCACCATCTTGGCTACCACGGCCATATCGGCTGCGGCAGGGCTGATGGCTCCGCCGGCGGCCACGACTTGCGCCACTTCGTGCACGGTCGAACCCACCCACAGGCCGTAGGTAGATTCGGGCAAGCTGACCCACTGCGTGGCCAGGTTCCATTGGTAGAACGCGGGGTAGAGAAAGGTGCCAATGGTGCCGAACACCACCACGGTGGCAATGGCCACGGCCACGTCGTCGGCCCGCGCTTTGGCGACCGGTGCGGTGGCCAGCACGGCGGCAGCGCCGCAGATGGAGCTGCCTGCGCCCACCAGGATGGCGGTGCGCGCATCCAGCCCCAACCAACGCTGGCCCAGCCATTGCGCCAGCACAAAGGTGCTGCACAGCACGACGGCGTCGATCAGCACGCCTGAGATGCCCAGGTCGCCGATGTCCTGAAAAGTCAGGCGCAGCCCGTACAGGATGATGCCCAGGCGCAGCAGCCTCTGCTTGGCCAGGCCCACGCCGGGAGCGGCAGGTGCTTGTACCCAGCCATAGACGGTGTTGCCGATGAGCATGCCGATGACGATGGCCACAGTCAGCGCGCTGAGGCCGTGGCTGGCAAACCAGGGCATGGCGGCCAGATAGGTGGCGATCCAGGTGATGGCGCCGCACAGCAGCAGGCCGGGCAGCCAGGCCCAGACGGTGCTGAGCAGCGGGTGCTGGCTGGGGGAAGAGGCAACAGAAGAGCTCGAAGACATGGTGACGATTCCTTGGCCGCCAGACCGCTGCGCAAAAGGAGCAGGGCGCAGGGCTTCACGGCAATGGCGTCACTATAGAAATTTTGCTTATATGTGTATAACTGATTGTTTTTGTATCATCTATCGATAAAATAGGTAGATCTGACAAAAACCAGTGTCTGCGCCTGTAAGCAGACCCGCTGCTCCTGACCATGCTCCACCTCAGTCTGCGCCAATGGGAAGTGTTTTGTGCCATCGCGCAAAGTGGTAGCACGGTGGCTGCGGCCGATGCCATGGGTTTGTCGCAGTCGGCCGTCAGCGCTGCTTTGCAGCAGCTGGAAGCGGGCATGGGCGCGCAGCTGTTTTCGCGTGCCGGCAAGCGCCTGGTGTTGAACGATCTGGGTCGCAGCCTGTGGCCCGAGGCGCAAACCTTGCTGGAGCAGGCGCAACTGCTGGAAAAAGCCACGCAAGCCACAGCGCCTGCTGCGCCCGTGCAATTGCGGCTGGCGGCCAGCACGACTATTGCCAACCATGTGCTGCCGCCCATCCTGGCCGATTTCATGCAACGCTACGAGCAGGTGCGCTTTGATGTGGTGATTGGCAATACGCGCGAGGTGGCGCAGGCGGTGGTCGATGCGCGCGTAGACATCGGCTTTATCGAAGGTGCCAGCCATTGGCCGGAGCTGGAAGTGCAGCCATGGCGCGAGGATGAGCTGGTTCTGATCGCCGCCGCAGGCGACAGCCTGGTGCAGCATGCGCAACAAGCGCCGCTCACGATCCAGGAGCTGCGCGCTTGCCGCTGGCTGCTGCGCGAAGCAGGTTCAGGCACGCGCGAGGCGGTGGAGTTTGCCGTGCTTTCGCAATTGCACGATTGGTCGGTAGTTGCCGTATTGGGCAGCTCGGAGGCTATCTGTACCGCAGTGGCGCGTGGCGCCGGCATCAGCTGCCTGTCGCAAGTGATTGCGCAGCCCTGGATAGAGCGCGGCGAGCTGGCACTGCTGGCCAGCGAACTGCCGCCCATGCGCCGGCCTTTTTCGCTGTTGCAACGCCGGGGCAAAAAGCGTTCGCCTTTGTTGCAGGCCTTGGTGGCCGCTTGTGTGGAGGCTGCTTAGCCTGAGCGTTTGCTGCCTCAGCGCACGTGGTGTTTGTCGAGCTTGCGCGCCAAGGTGCGGCGGTGCATGCCCAGGCGGCGCGCGGTCTCGGAGATGTTGAAGCCGGTTTCGGCCAGGGTCTCGTGGATTTTTTCCCATTCCAGGGTTTTGATCGAGGTGGTGGCCATGGGCAGATCCACCTCGGTCGTGCCTTCGACGCGGCTGAACGCGGCCTCGATGTCGTCGGTGTTGGAGGGTTTGGCCAGGTAGTGGCAAGCCCCCAGTTTGATGGCCTCGACCGCCGTGGCAATGCTGGCGTAGCCGGTCAGCACCACAATCAGCGCCTCGGGGTTTTGTGCGTGCAATAGCTGGACGCAAGACAGGCCGGAGGAGTTGCCGGCCAGCTTCAAATCCATCACTGCATAGTGGGGTCGCTCGGTTTGCAGCAGCACTGCCACTTCTTCGGCGCTGCTGGCGTGCAGCACGCGGTAGCCGCGACGCTCGAAAGAGCGACGCAAGGTGCGGGCGAAGGCGGCATCGTCTTCAACCAGCAGGAGTAAGCGTTCTTGCGTTGGCGTCATGGGTTTCGTCGTTCAAGGCGATGGCAGCGAGCGGCAGGCTGATGCGCACTTCGGCGCCGCCACCCAGGTGTTGTTCGCGGTTGCGGGCCTGGACATGGCCGCCCAGCGAGCGCGCTACGTTCATGACCAGGAAAAGGCCCAAACCACCGCCGGGACGGCCTTTGGAGGATTGGTAGGGCTTGCCCAGCTGGGCCAGGATGTCGGCCCGGAAACCCGGGCCGCTGTCGCTCACCACCAGTTGCAGCTGCGGGTTGTCGCCGCTGTCGCAGTCGACGAACAGCTGCACAAAACCGGGGGAGGCTTCCAGTGCATTGTCCAGCACATTGAAAATCATCTGTTGCAACGCGGTATCCGAGATGATGGGGACATCGCTCGGCAATTGTTCGCGGTAAACAAAGTTGGCCGGCTGGCGGTGGCCGCGCCACTGCGCCACCACGCGCTCCATGAAGGTGACCAGGGTGGTGGTTTCAGGCGCATCGCCCCGGGTTTCGCCCGCCGACATGAGCACGCCGGTGACGATGGATTTGCAGCGCTGCACCTGGTGCTCCATCTCATGCAGGTCGTCCATCAGATCGCGCTCTTGCGCAATTTGCGGCATGCGCTGCCAGTCGCCCAGAATCACCGCCAGGGTCGACAACGGCGTGCCCAGCTCGTGCGCTGCGCCGCTCGCCAGCAGGCCCATGCGCACAATGTGTTCTTCTTCGGCGGCACGCTGGCGCAGATCGGCCAGGCGCGCATCGCGCAGCTGCAAGTTGGCCATGATGCGGTTGATGAAGGCGACCAGCAAGATGGCGTTGAGCCCGAAGCTGATCAGCAGGCCGATCAGGTAGAGCGAGTGCATGGAGCCGCCCCGGTTGGTCATGATCTGCAGCGGCTGGTAGAAGAAGGCCAGAGCCACGGCGCAGCAAGCCGTCACCACCACAATCGCCCAAGCGTAAAACGGCTTGAGCAGCACCGCGCCCAGCGTGATCTGCAGCAGAAACAGCGTGATGAAGGGGTTGTTGGCACCGCCGCTCAGGTAGAGCAGCATGCTGAGCGCGCTGACGTCGGCCAGCAGGGCGATGAACAGGTCGGTCGACGCAATGTCGTGCTCGCGCCAGTGCAGCCACCACATGCAGCCCAGGTTGATGATGACCAGGCCCAGCAAGATGGCGAACATCTCGTGCAGCGGCAGGTGGATGTCCAGCCCCCAGTGCACCAGCGAGATGGTGACCACTTGCCCGACCACTGCCAGCCAGCGCAGCTGGATGAGCAGCTGCATGTTCTGGCGGTCGGTGGTGTGGGTGACCTGAAAGGGGGATTCTGCAGAAAAAGGCACGGGGCGATTGTGCCGCAGTAGCTGCGTTCAATCACCCCGTGTGTCTTGCAAATTGTGCTATGCGCGACGGCGCAGGCCTCAGCCTTTGCGGCGCTGGTGGCGCATGACCAGCCAGGCTGCACCCACCACCATCAGCGCCAGCCCATACCAGGTGAGGGCGTAGACCAGGTGGTTGTTCGTAAAGCGGATTTGCGTGAGCCCGGTGCGCGGCCAGACCTGGTTTTGCAGATCGGCGGCGCTGCTGCGCTTGGCCTCGCCCACCACCTGCGTGCTGGCGTCGGGCATGCCAGCGTCAACGAAGAAAGGCGCTGCGGCGGCCAGCCCCTGGCTTTGCGCAATGGCTTGCACATCGCGCGAGAACCAGCGGTTGTTGGCCGGCTCGTTATTGCGCAAAAAGCCGCCCTTGGGCTCAGTCGCACGCAAGAGGCCGGTAACGGTGACTTCGCCTGTGGGCGTGGCGGCGGCCAGTTGCTGCGGGTCGCTCCAGGTGGCGCGCAGGCTGTCGGGCACAAAGCCGCGGTTGACCAGGACCTGGCTGCCATCCGCCTGTTGCAGCGGCGTCAGCACCCAAAAGCCGGCGCCGAGCGCGGTGGTGGCTTGCGTCAATACGGTTTTGCCGGCCAGCCATTGGCCTTGCACGGTGCTGGGCTGGTATTCCAGCGCCTTGGCGTCGAGCTGCTGCCAGCTCGCGGGCGCGGGCAGCGCTTGCGGTGCCGAATGCACGCGGCGCTCCACGCGGTCGATCAGATCGAGCTTCCATTGCAGGCGATAGACCTGCCAGGTGCCCAATGCACAAAAGCCCAAAAACAAGGCGATGCCTACAAATGCAAGCATCGCCTGGAAGAAGGGGGAATGCGGGGGCTTTACATCCGCATTCCCTTGCGTTTCGGGGTTCAAAACGTTCAGTGGTTGCTGTGTTCCTGCGCGGGGGCGGGTTGCGTAGCAGCCGCTGGCGCGGTCAGGTGCTTGTGGGCAGGCATCATGTTGGCGTTCATGTGGAACATGACCCACAAGGTACCAGCCAGCGTGACGGCCACGAACACGATGGTGAAGATGGTGGACATCAGCGTCCAGCCGCCTTCGATCTTGCCGTTCATGTGCAGGAAATACACCATGTGCACGATGATTTGCACCACCGCGAAGAAGGCGATCACCGCCACCGTGGTGTTGCGGTTGTCGAACACGTCGCCCATCACCACAGCGAAGGGGATGGCCGTCAGGATGATCGACAGGAAGAAGCCGATCATGTAGCCCGAGAAGGTGCTGTGCGGGCCGTCGTCATGACCATGGTGGTCATCGTGGCCGTGTGCAGCGTGATTGTGTTGTGCGCTCATTTTTTACAGCACTCCCATCAAATATACGAAGGAGAAGACGCCGATCCAGACCACGTCCAAGAAGTGCCAGAACATCGACAGGCACATCAGGCGACGCTTGTTCTCATGGGTCAGGCCGTGCTTGCCGATTTGCAGCAGCAGCACGATCAGCCAGATCAGACCAAAGCTGACGTGCAGACCGTGGGTGCCGACCAGGGCAAAGAAGGCCGACATGGCGGCGCTGCTTTGTGGGCCTGCGCCCACATGGATCAGGTGGTGGAACTCGTAGAGTTCGACCGCCAGAAAGCCTGCACCGAACAGGCCGGTGATGATCAGCCAGGTGATGGTGCCGCGCACCGAACCCTTTTGCTTGGCCAGCATGGCAAAGCCGAAGGTGATCGACGAGAACAGCAGCAAGGCCGTGTTGATGGCGACCAGGGTCAGGTCGAACAGCTCGGCGCCGCCTGCGCCGCCTGCATAGTTGCGGCCCAGCGCACCGTAGGTGGCAAACAGGGCGGCAAAGATCAGGCAGTCGCTCATCAGGTAGAGCCAGAAGCCCAGAGCGGTACCGTTTTCTACATGCGGCTCTTCCTTGAGGAAGTAGTCGCGGCTCATGGCGCCGGGCGCACCGGCGATGGTGTGGTGATTAGACATGGCGGGCCAACAGTTGGGTACGAGCTTCTTCGGTGGCTTCTACCTGCGAGGCAGGGATGTAGTAGTCACGCTTGTAGTTGAAGGTGTGGATGATCGAGGCCAACACGATTGCGGCGAAGCTGATGCCAGCCAGCCACCACATGTGCCAGATCATGGCGAAGCCAAATACCAGGGCGATCATCGAGATCACAAAGCCGGCGCCGGTGTTCTTGGGCATGTGGATTTCCACAAAACCGCTGAGCTTGCGCTTGAAGCCATGCTTCTTCATGTCCCACCAGGCGTCGCTGTCGTGCACGGCAGGCGTGAAAGCGAAGTTGTACTGAGGAGGAGGCGAGGAAGTAGCCCATTCCAGGGTACGAGCATCCCAGCAGTCGCCGGTCACGTCACGCAGCTGGTCGCGCTTGAGGTAGCTGACGAACAGTTGGATGAAGAAGCAAGCGATACCGGCAGCGATCAGGGCTGCGCCGCAGGCGGCCACGATGAACCAGATTTGCAGCGAGGTGTCGTCGTAGTGGTTGACGCGACGGGTCACGCCCATCAGGCCCAGAACGTACAGCGGCGTGAAGGCGACCCAGAAACCAACGAACCAGAACCAGAACGATGCCTTGCCCCAGAACTCGTCGAGGCGGTAGCCGAAGGCCTTGGGGTACCAGTAGTTGATACCGGCGAACACGGCAAACACCACACCACCAATGATCACGTTGTGGAAGTGGGCGATCAGGAACAGCGAGTTGTGCAGCACAAAGTCAGCAGGCGGAACGGCCAGCAGCACACCGGTCATACCACCGATGGTGAAGGTCAGCATGAAGCCCACGGTCCACAGCATGGGAACGGTGAACTTGATGCGGCCACGGTACATGGTGAACAGCCAGTTGAAGATCTTGGCGCCGGTCGGGATCGAGATGATCATGGTCGTGATGCCGAAGAACGAGTTCACGCTGGCACCCGAGCCCATGGTGAAGAAGTGGTGCAGCCACACCAGCCACGACAGGATGGTGATACACACGGTGGCGTACACCATCGAGGTGTAGCCGAACAGACGCTTGCGCGAGAAGGTTGCAACGATTTCCGAGAACACGCCAAAGCAAGGCAGGATCAGGATGTAGACCTCAGGGTGGCCCCAGATCCAGATCAGGTTCACGTACAGCATGGGGTTGCCGCCCAGCTCGTTGGTGAAGAAGTTGGTGCCGACGTAGCGGTCCAGCGTCATCAGAACCAGCACAGCGGTCAGGATCGGGAACGAAGCCACGATCAGGGCGTTGGTGCACAGCGAGGTCCAGGTGAAGACGGGCATCTTCATCATGGTCATGCCGGGAGCGCGCATCTTGATGATGGTGACGATCAGGTTGATACCGGAGAGGGTGGTACCGACACCGGCAATCTGCAGCGCCCAGATGTAGTAATCCAGACCCACGCCAGGGTGGTATTCGCCCAGACCCGACAGAGCCAGCCAGCCCAGGGTGGAGAACTCACCGACGAACAGCGAAGCCATCACCAGCACGGCGCCGGAGGTGGTCATCCAGAAGCTGAAGTTGTTCAGGAAGGGGAAGGCCACGTCACGGGCACCGATTTGCAGCGGCACCAGATAGTTCATCAGGCCGGTCACAAAAGGCATGGCCACGAAGAAGATCATGATCACGCCGTGGGCGGTGAAGATCTGGTCGTAGTGGTGCGGGGGCAGGTAACCCATGCTTTCGCCGGCGGCCATGGCCTGCTGGCCACGCATCATCACCGCGTCAGCAAAGCCGCGCAGGAACATGATCAGACCGAGGATCATGTACATGATGCCGATGTTCTTGTGGTCGATGGAGCAGATCCAGTTCTTCCACAGCGGACCCCAGAGTTTGAACTTGGTGATACCGGCAACGACGACGAGGCCGCCCAGGACCACGGCGATAAAGGTCCACAACACGATGGGCTCATGCACCATCGGTATGTCATTCCATGTCAACCGCCCCAAGAGCGGGTCATGGCTTACGTTTGTAGCTACGGACATATTGAGTCTCTTTGAAAATTCGCGATGGGTTACTGCGTCACAGGAGCGCTAGGCTCTTTTTCGCCCAAGGCAGTGATCACCTCAGCGGCGTTGCCAGCCGTGCAGACGTCGTCGGCAGGCAGCAGCGAGACGCTCTTGCCAGCCTTGGCGCGGGCGTTGATGTTGGCCACGGCATCTTTGGCCATGATCTCGTCCATGCACATCTTGCCGGCTTCCACGCAACGGTTCAGCACCGCGTGGTAGAGCGTGTTGTCGACCGAGCTGAACAGGCGGACCGGGTCACGCTCGCTGGGCTTTTCCAGCTTGAGGTACTCGGCGCGGTCCAGGGCGGCGCCCTCGGTCTTGGCCTTTTGCACCCAGGCGTTGAAATCGCCGTCGTTCAGACCGTGGAACTTGAAGGTCATGCCGGCAAAGCCCGAGCCGCTGTAGTGCGAGCTCATGCCCTTGTACACACCGGGCTTGTTGATGACGGCGTTCAGCTGCGTCTGCATCGAAGGCATGGCATAGATCATGCCGGCCAGATCAGGCACGTAGAAAGCGTTCATCGTGGTGGTGGCCGTCAGCTTGAAGCGGATCGGGCGATCCACGGGAGCTGCCAGCTCGTTGATGGTGGCAATGCCTTGTTCGGGGTAGATGAACAGCCACTTCCAGTCCATGGCGACCACTTCCACCTCAAGCGGCTTGACCTCGGCGGGCACGGCGCGCTTGGCATCGATACGGTCCAGCGGACGGTAGGGATCGAGCTTGTGGGTGTAGATCCAGGTGAGGGCGCCCAGGGCGATGATGATCAGCAGGGGCACGGTCCAGATCACCAGCTCCAGCACCGTCGAGTGGTGCCACTCGGGGTCGTAATCGCTGGGGTTGTTGGACTCGCGGTATTTGAAGGCGAACAGAACAATCAGGATCATCACCGGAACGATGATGATCAGCATCAGCAAGGTGGCGATGATCACCAGATTGCCGGACTGTGCTGCCACGTCTCCCGCGGGATTGAGCACGACAGTATTACAGCCAGCCAGGCTGGCGGCGGCCAGTAACGCCGCAACGAGCCGAGACGGCCCGTGAAGTTTCTTGAGATCAGGCATGCGGAAGGGCGCGGCAAGCGCGCTTAGGTATAAACATGGATTGCAAAATCCCACCAAATGTAAATGCTAGAGGCAGGCCTGTCGATTGGACATTTTGTCCTACGTCCTCTGAGAAAGTACCCTGCTAGGCTCCTGGATGGGTACGGTCGTCACAGGCCTGTTACAGCTTGAGGAAGGAGCTTTCGTATGAGTAGTCTCGGTTACGCAGCATCTCCCGTCGGCGGCAAGCAAAGCGCTGATCCACAGTCCCGGTCCAGCGCCGATGATCACGTCACACCTGGTGAAATTGCGGTCGGCGTTATTATCGGACGTTCGTCAGAGTATTTCGACTTCTTCGTATTTGGCATAGCGTCGGTCTTGGTCTTTCCGGCGGTTTTCTTTCCCACTTTCTCCAAACTCAACGGCATCCTGCTGTCGTTTGCCATTTTCTCCATCGCGTTCATTGCGCGCCCGGTGGGGACGGCGCTGTCCATGGCCATCCAGCGCCGCTGGGGCCGTGCCACCAAAATGACCGTGGCTTTGTTCGCGCTGGGTGTGGCCACCGTGGGTATCGCATTTTTACCCGGGTATGAAAGCCTGGGTCGCACGGCGATCTACCTGCTGGCCTTGTTCCGTTTCGTCCAAGGTCTGGCGCTGGGCGGCTCCTGGGATGGACTGCCATCGCTGCTGGCGATGAGCGCGCCGCCAGAGCGCCGTGGCTGGTACTCGATGATCGGGCAACTGGGCGCACCGCTGGGCTTTGTCATCGCGGCCAGCCTGTTTGCCTACCTGTACAGCACGCTGTCCGAGAGCGAATTCCTCAGCTGGGGCTGGCGCTATCCGTTCTACGTGGCCTTTGCTCTGAACGTGGTGGCCCTGTTTGCCCGCCTGCAACTGGTGCTGGGCCAAACCTATACCCAGGCCATGGAGGAGCGTGAGCTGGAGCCGGTCAGCGTCACCCGCCTGATCGATGAAGAAGGCAGTCACGTCGCCATCGGCGCCTTTGCCGCGCTGGCCAGCTTTGCGCTGTTCCACCTGGTGACGGTGTTCCCGCTGTCGTGGATTTTGCTGTATTCCGACCAGTCGCTCACCGAGGTGTTGCTGGTGCAGATTGCGGGCGCCTGCTGCATGGCGCTGGCGGTGGTGGCCTCGGGCAAGCTGGCAGACAACTTTGGTCGGCGCAACACCCTGGGTGCCATGGCGGTGCTGATCGGTCTGTTCAGCCTGGCCACGCCCAAGCTGCTGTCCATGGGCGTAGTGGGGCACGATATTTTCATCATCGTCGGCTTCATCTTGCTGGGTCTGTCGTACGGCCAGTCTTCGGGCACGGTCACGGCCAACTTCTCCAGCAAGTACCGTTATACCGGCGCAGCGCTGTCTACCGATATGGCCTGGCTGGTGGGCGCTGCCTTTGCGCCGCTGGTCGCTTTGGGCTTGTCGGCCAAGTTCGGCCTGGTGGCTGTCTGCCTGTATCTGCTCTCGGGCGCCATCTGCACCTTGGTGGCGCTGGGCATCAACCGCGCGCTGGAGTCCCGCGAGTCGGGCGCTTGATCTTCGTCACGGGTTCTCTTGGGCCCGTGCCTGGTTTTGTCGAATGCGGCTCTATTGCTGAGCCGCAGCAGCTGACGGATTGACTGCCGGCTGCGAATCGACGTAAAAAGAGCTGCTTGAAGGCAGCTCTTTCTGTTTTTGGGGCCGGGCCTGATCAGCCTTGGGTCGGCGTGGGGCGCGTGCGGTAGAACTGCATCGGGTGCTCCTGCATCTCTTTGGCGTGCTGGTTCAGCACCGATTTCTTCATCTTGCCCACCACATGCATCTCGCAGGGCTTGCAGTCAAAGCGCAAGGTGAGCTTTTCCTTGCCGTTGATGAGTTGCAGCGGCTCGGCTTTGATGGTGCCCTTCACGCCGATCACGCCCTTGGCTTGCTTGGGGCACAGGCTCATCGAGAAGCGCACGCAGTGCTTGGTGATCATCAGCGAGACTTCGCCTTCTTCTTCCTTGCTCTCGTAGGCCGCGTCGATCACCTTCACGCCGTGCTTGACGTAAAAATCGTGCGCTTTCTGGTTGAAAACGTTGGCCAGATAGGTGAGCGTGTCTTCCGGGAAGGGCACGGGCGGCTCGACCGGTGTTGCGCGTGGCAGACGGATCAGGCCTTTTTCTCGCGTGGCTTCCAGCGCGGCCACGGCTTCGCGGCGCAACTGGTTGAGCGCCGAAGCGGGCACAAACCAGGGCTGCGACAGGTTCAGCGCAATATCGTGTACGGCGAAAATCGTCGTGCCAAAGCGGCCCAATTGCTCGCGCAGGCTGGCCTCGGCCTTGCTGGCGTCGGTGGCCGGCTGGTGCTCCTGGGCAATGCTGGCGGTGGCGGCAAAGCCGTCTTCGTCGGTCAGCGTGAGCGCAAAGCCCTCGGCCGTTTCCTTGAACTCGGCCCACAAGCCAATGCGGCGCTCGCTCGACTTTTTCTCCAGCGTGCGCACCCAGTCCATATCGCGGTTGCGGTTGATCTCCAGGCCCTTGCGCAAATCCTTGAACTCGGCAATCTCGTTCTTGGGGAATACGCGCCAGATGCCTTTCTTGGCGTTCATGCATTCGGCGCGGTTGATGTGCACGCCCACCAGCTCTTTTTGCAGGTCGTAGTAGCACAGGCCGTCGCCGTTGTGCAGCTCGGTGGCCTTGTCTGCGGCTTCCAGCTCGAACCACTTGTCGCCCACTTGCGTAACCCAGCCGATGGAGCGGCCGGGGGTTTTAGGCGTATCGAAGGCGCCGATATCGTCCTGGCGGCCGTTGACGAAATAGTCGGTGAACTCTCGGTTGAAGTTCTGATCCGGATCGGGCTCGAAAGTGAAGGTGGTGCGGCCAGACGACGAGCGCGCCAGCGGCGCATCGGAGAACTCGCGCTCCTCGATCACCTCGTCGATCAGCTTGCGGTAATGGGCGGTGATGTTCTTCACATAGCCCATGTCCTTGTAGCGCCCCTCAATCTTGAAGCTGCGCACGCCGGCGTCGATCAAGGCGCGCAGGTTGTCGCTCTGGTTGTTGTCCTTCATCGACAGCACGTGTTTCTCATGCGCGATGATGCGGCCGCTCTGGTCGGTCACCTCATAGGGCAGGCGGCAAGCCTGGTTGCAATCGCCCCGGTTGGCGCTGCGGCCGGTGTGCGCGTGGCTGATAAAGCACTGGCCAGAATAGGCCACGCACAGCGCGCCGTGCACAAAGAATTCGATAGTGGTGCGCGATGGATCCGTTGCCTCGCGGATCGCCTTGATCTGCTTGAGGTCCAGCTCCCGCGCAATCACGATCTGCGACAGGCCGGCGTCTTGCAGAAAACGCGCCTTCTCGGGCGTGCGGATGTCGGTTTGCGTCGATGCGTGCAGCTGGATCGGCGGCATGTCCAGCTCCAGCAAACCCATGTCCTGGATGATCAGCGCGTCTGCGCCCGCGTTGTACACCTGCCAGGCCATCTGGCGGGCGCCTTCCAGCTCGTCGTCGCGCAAAATCGTGTTCAGCGTGATGAAAATGCGGCTGCCATAGCGGTGCGCGTGCTTGATCAAGCGCTCCAAGTCGCGAATATCGTTGCCCGCCGTAGCGCGCGCGCCAAAGGCCGGGCCGCCGATGTAGACAGCGTTCGCGCCGTGGTTGATGGCTTCAATCCCGATATCGGCATCGCGGGCCGGGGAGAGCAGTTCGAGCTGGTGGGGCAGGAGAGACATAGGGGCAGGATTATCTCAGGTGCGGCTGCTGACGGCATCGGAGGGTAATTGCTCGGCGCTCGGCCGCTGTCAGCACTGCCAGAGCAGCTTGCCCAGCCCGGGCTGGGTGCAGCCGCAGCGGAACACGTAGCCGCAGCCGCTGCCAAAGTTCATGGCTGTCCGGTGGTCTGGCCCTTCCTCCAGCTGGGCCAGCAATTGCATGGGTTGGCCGCAGGCGTCGCAATCAGGCGTTTCGTCGTTTTGAACCCATGTGGGCTCGCCACCCATTTGGCCCAGCACGTGGCGTGGCGATTCGCCACTCTCATCAGCCCACTGTTGGTGTGCACTGTCGTAGTTGGGCTCGGCCGAGTTGAGCAGCTTGGCGCCATAACGCGTGGCGCGCACGGTTTGCCCTTTTTCGGGTGGGGTGACCAGTTGCAGGTTGCTCGCGGGTACCACCAGCACCTTGTTGCCGCCTTCATTGGCATCCCATTCGTCACAGCAACCCGGGTCGTTCTGGCACATGAACACCAGCAGCAAACTCGAATCGGCCGTATTGCGCAGCTGTCCTTCAAACTCCATGGGTCCGCCGCAGGTGGCGCAAGTTGGCCAATCCAGCTGACCTGCTGGTGCACTGGGTCTGCCGCCGAACATGGTTTGGTCCGAGGCTTGTTCGCTGGCTTCCGGTTGGTTGATCATCAAAATCGTCATGGTTGCTTCCTCATGAGCTGGCAGACAGACTGCATGGTGAATGGAGGCGAATGCGATTGCCCAGACGGACTAACCCCATGTGCTTTAAGAGCGCGGGCTGAAAGTGCGTGGAAACATCACTACCTCATGGCGGTCGCTGAGCCGGTAGCCCATGGCCGGGCGGTTCGACGGGCCTTCGACATGGCCGGCTTCCACCAGAAAATGCGCCGCCAACATGCGCGTGCGGAAGCCGCTTTTGTCCACCGGGCGGCCCAACACGGTCTCATACACCTGCTGCAACTGCGGCAGCGTGAACGGCTCGGCCAGCAAAAACGCGGGCAGCGATGTGTATTCCACCTTGCTGCGCAGGCGCTCTACGGCAGTGCGCAATATCTCGCTGTGGTCAAACGCCAGCTGCGGCTCGGCCAGCAAGCCGTCTACCGGAAACCAGGCCACATCGGCCGCGTTGGCGCCCTTGCTCAGCTGCAGGTGTTGGCCGGGAATCAGCGCAAAGTACACATGCGTGGCCGACCAGCCGCGTGGGTCGCGCTGCCGGCCGCCCCAGCTGCCCAATTGCTCCAGATAAGGGCTGTCCACGGCGGTTTTTTCGCGCAGCTTGCGGCGGGCGCAGGCCTCCAAATCGGCATCCAGCTCCACATTCACAAAGCCGCCGGGTAGCGCCCACTGGCCGGGGAAGGGCTCCTGGTGCTCGGCCGTGCTGTGGCTCGGGCGCTGCACCAGCAACACCTGCAGCGCACCTTCGGCCACGGTGAAGATCACCACATCTACCGTGGTGAACGGGCGGGGAAAGTCGGGGGTGGCTTTTGTGTGAATGGCGGTAACACCCATGGCGCAGGTCTTGACGAACGAGAAGTTAGGTTGTATTGTACAACTTGCTTTAAGTTGCTCTGTACAACTTAAAGCGGCCAACCAGACAAATCCAAAACAAAATCCAACAAGAACAAAACAAAAACGAGAGAGAAAAACCATGAAAAACAAGAAAAACCAAGACAGCTTGGTCGCCCACAGCAAGTTTCTGAGCCTGGTGCTGCGCCACAGCCCGCAAAGCATCGGCCTCCGGCTTGACAGCGCCGGTTGGGCGCAAACCCGTGAGCTGCTGGCCTGCCTGCAAAAGTCTCGCTACCCGATGGGGCTGGAGCTGCTGCAGCAAGTGGTGGCGGCAGACGGCAAGCAGCGCTATTCGTTCAGCGACGACGGCTTGCGCATCCGCGCCAACCAAGGCCATTCCATAGCAGTGGAGCTGGGCTTGATGCCGCAGCAGCCGCCGGCACAGCTTTTCCATGGCACGGCCACGCGCTTTCTGCCAGCCATTCTGGAGCAGGGGCTGACACGCCAACAACGCCACCATGTGCACCTGTCTGCCCAACAAGAGGTTGCCGCTACCGTGGGTCGGCGCTATGGCCAACTGGCCCTGCTGGCGGTGGACGCGCAGGCCATGCATGCAGAAGGGCACTGCTTTTATTGCTCGGACAACGGCGTCTGGCTGACCGATGCGGTGCCACCACGCTATTTGAAAGTACTGCCATGACCCAGAACACCAAGCGGATTGCGCTGGACGCAGACGGCGTTCTGCTCGACTACAACCTGGCATACGCCAGCGCCTGGGAGCGCGCTTTTGGTGTGCGCCCCGAGCTGCGCGATCCACAAGCCTATTGGGCGGTAGACCGCTGGGGCGTAGAGCGCTTGGCTGGCGAGCGCCTGGACCGACTGCGCGCCAGTTTTGACGAGCAGTTCTGGTCCGGCATTCCCGCCATTGCGGGCGCGCTGGCTGCTTGCCAACAGCTCGCCCAGGCGGGCTATGAACTGGTCTGCGTCTCGGCCGTGCAGCCGCAATATGCAGATGCGCGCTTGCGCAACCTGCAGGCCCACGGCTTTCCTATAAAAAGCGTACATGCCACCAGCAGTGCAGGCGCAGGCCGCAGCCCCAAAGCTGCAGCGCTGGAGCAATTGCGCCCGGCTGCCTTTGTGGACGACTATTTGCCTTACTTCCAAGGCATGCCTGGCGACATGCATTTGGCGCTGGTGCTGCGCCAAAGCGGTGGTTCACCGAACGTGGGCCCCGAGCTGGCGAATGTGCATTCCACCCATGCCGACCTGGCCGCGTTTGCGGACTGGTGGCTGGCGCGATAAACAGAACAATGAATCAGAACAGGAAAACTGTCATGCGTACCAACTACTCCTTTCGATCGGTAGAAGATTTGCTGCAGGCACTCAATGCCGGTTACCAGGCCCATTACCTGTGCTTCTGGGGCCATCAGACTGAGGCTGACGGCTCGGTGGGCAAGGGCTGCCTGAGCCAGTGGTTTCCGGCTGAATTCAGCGTGGACGGAGATCGCTACGCCACAGCGGAGCACTACATGATGGCCGAGAAAGCGCGGCTGTTTGCCGACGAGCCGGCGCGCCAACAGATTTTGGCCAGCGCCACGCCCGCAGAGGCCAAGGCCTTGGGGCGCGGCGTTCGCGGTTTTGATGGTGAACGCTGGCAAGCCGCCTGCCTGGACATCGTGGTCCAGGGCAATGTCGCCAAGTTTGGCCAAAACGAGGCCATGCGGGCGTTTTTGCTGGGCACGGGCAGCAAGGTGCTGGTCGAGGCCAGCCCGCGTGATCGTATCTGGGGCATTGGCATGGGCGCGGCCAATCCTGCCGCCACCCAGCCTGCGCAATGGCGCGGCCGCAACTTGCTCGGCTTTGCCTTGATGGCAGCGCGCGAGCAACTGCTTGCCGGAGGCTTGGCATGAGCCAGCTCGATCGCTTTCACGGAGCATTGCTGGGCCTGGCCTGTGGCGATGCTGTAGGCACCACGGTGGAGTTCCAGCCCCGAGGCAGTTTTGCGCCGCTGGTCGATATGGTCGGTGGCGGCCCGTTCTCGTTGCAGCCCGGGCAGTGGACGGACGACACCTCGATGGCGCTTTGCCTGGCCGAAAGCCTGGTCACCCAGCAGGCGTGCGACCCGTTGGACCAGATGCAGCGCTATGTACGCTGGTACCAGCAAGGGCATTGGAGCTCGACTGGGCGCTGTTTCGATATCGGCATTGCCACCAGCGCCGCACTGAACCGTTTTCTGCGCAACGGCGACCCTTTGGCTGGCAGCGTGGAGGCGCGTAGCGCAGGCAATGGCTCGCTGATGCGGCTGGCGCCAGTGGCCATGTTCTACGCCGGCGACGAGGCCGCCGTGCAAGAAATGGCGGCGCTCAGCTCGCGCACCACGCATGGTGCCGAAGAATGCATTGAGGCTTGCCGGGTGTTCGCGGTGGCATTGAGCCGCGCTTTGCTGGGTGCGGACAAGGCCGCAGTGCTGGATTTGGGCGGCTTGCCTTTGCACAGCCCGAAGATTGCGCAGATTGCCCAAGGCAGTTACCGGCATAAAACGCGCGAGCAGATTCGCGGCTCGGGCTATGTGGTGGACAGCCTGGAAGCGGCCTTGTGGTGCTTTGCGCGCCACGACAATTTCCGCGATGCCGTGCTGGAAGCTGCCAACCTGGGCGACGACGCAGACACTACAGCGGCGATTACCGGCCAGATCGCAGGCGCGTTTTGGGGCGAGCAAGGCATTCCGGCACCATGGCTGCAGCGGCTTTGCAGGGCGGGCGATATTCGCGGCCTGGCGATGCAGTTGGCACAAGCGCAGCAGCCAAAACCGTAGCCCGGCCTGCCGCTGGCATTGATGCGCGGTGCGCATTGCAGTCTGCCGATAACAGCGGCCCGGGCGGCCCCGGCTTTGGTTATGCTTGTCGTTCCCTTAGCCGATTCTTCTTGTGCTCTCCATGGAAAAACAAAAGCCCCACGCCGTTCCGCCCAGCATGTACATGCCGCGCCAGTTTGCCAGCGACCGGCTCGACGACGCCCTGATCCTGATGCGCGAGCATCCGCTGGCCACGCTGACTTCGGTCGATGGCGAAGGTTTTCCCTTTGTCTCTTACCTGCCGCTGCATGTGCAGGCGGGCGAGGGCGGTGAGCTCACCTTGTGGGGCCACCTGTCACGCGCCAACCCGCATTGGAAAATGCTGCAAAACCAGGCGCAGGCCTTGGTGGCTTTTCGCGGTGCGCACAGCTACCTGTCCCCCAAGGTCTACCCGGATCTGCAGCGTGTGCCCACTTGGAATTACGTGGCCGTGCACTGCCGCGTGCAGGTAGATTTGGTGGACGACCCGGAAGACAAAGACGCCTTGCTCAAATGCCTGATCGGCGACCATGAACCCGCCTATGCCGAGCAGTGGCGCGGGTTGGACGCTGATTACGCGCGCAAGATGCTGGCCGCCGTGGTGGGCATGCGCATGCAGGTGTTGCAGTGGGAATGCAAGCTCAAGGTCAACCAGCACCGTGCCGAATCCTACGATGCGCAACATGCGGCTTATGCGGCGCAAGCCGCGCAGGGCAATAACCACGCGCAAGAACTGCTGCAATGGATGGAGCGCCTGGCCGCGCGATAATTGGCGCTGATAGTGCTTGCGAGGAGGGCTTATGCGCGCTGTATTTGGATTGGCAGGACTGTTGGTGGTAATGGCCATTGTGGCCGTGCTGATGAAGCAAAACCTCAACGCTACACGGGCTGGCGCTGTACCTGCGCCGGTGGCGGTCGATGGCGTGAAAGTGCCGCAGATCGACACCAGCAAAAACGTGCGTGAGCAAAGCCAGCAAATCCAGCAGCAGGTGCAAGACCAGCTCAACCAGGCCGCGCAGCAAGACGCCAAGCGCCTGCAAGAGCTGGACAACTGAGCCATGCGCTTGGGTTGTGTTCATCGCGCACTCGTAGCGCCTTTGTCTGCGGCCTGGCGCCGCATTCTCACCCATGGCTGAAAGCAAGGCGCAGTGCGCCCAGCTCGATGACGAGCGTTGGATGCAGGCTGCGCTGGCGCAAGCACGCTTGGCGGCCGAAGCGGGCGAAGTACCTGTGGGTGCCGTCGTGGTGCGCAATGGCCAGATCATTGGCCGCGGCTACAACCAGCCCGTGGCCAGCCACGACCCGAGCGCCCATGCCGAAATCCAGGCGCTGCGCGCTGCAGCGCGCCAACTGGGCAACTACCGGCTGGAAGACTGCACGCTCTACGTTACTTTGGAGCCTTGCGCCATGTGCGCCGGGGCCATCTTGCATGCGCGTTTGCCGCGCGTAGTGTGGGGCGCCGCCGAGCCGCGCACCGGTGCGGCGGGTTCGGTGATCGACCTGTTCGCGCAGCCGCAACTCAACCACCAAACCAGCACCACGGCCGGCGTCTTGGCAGCAGAAGCGGCGGCTGTGCTGACAGGCTTTTTTGCAAGCCGCCGCCAAGCGCAGCAAGTGGCAGCCAAGGCTGCACACCCTTTGCGAGACGATGCTTTGCGCACGCTGCAAACCTGTTTTGATGCGGCTTGTGATTGCGCCTGCGTCTCGTGCTTTTACAGCGACTGGCCGTCCTTGCAAGGTCTGCGCTTGCATGTGAAAGACAGCGGTGCTCCCAGTCAACCGGGCGCGCCTGCTTGGCTGCTTTTGGCTTCCAGCCCGGCGCAACAAAGCCTGTTTCGCCGCCTGGCCGCAGGTTTGCAAGCCGAAGGCGAGCAGGTGCTGGTGCCCGATTGGCTGGGCTTTGGACGCAGCGACAAACCCAAAAAAGACGTGGCGTTGAATGACGCGCGGCAGCTGGCCGTGCTGCAGGATTTGCTGGCCCAGCTTGCCATGCCTTCTGAGACGCCGCTGGTGATTGCAGCGCACGGCGACGCAGCACGCTTGGCGCTGGCATTGCAGCGCAGCCGGCCTGCTGCGCGGCTGTGGCTGATCAACCCCGCGCTGCCGGAGCGCATGACGCCCGCATACCGTGAATGGTTGGAACAAGTGCAGCGCAAACCGCTGCTCGACATAGCCCAAGCGCTTGCCAGCAGTGCGATGCAGGATGTGGCTCCTGCTGATTTGGCGCAATGGCAAGCGCAGTTCCCCGACAAAGGTTTCCGCGCCGGCTTGCGCGCCTGGGCGCGTGATGCATCGGCCTGGATGGGCGCGGCGGCTGACCTGACCCCATTGCCAGCCGACACGCTTGTCTCTTGGGGCGACGCCGCAGTCTGGTGGCCGGAGCAGGCTTTGCCCGTGCCACCAAGCCAGGTACAGCGCTGCGCTGGCGGCGATTGGCTGCCTTTGCAAAACCCCGCTGCGCTGCTGCAGCACGCAGAGTTTTTCCGCACTGCGGCGCAGCGTTGATTCGGCATTGGCGGCGCCGCCTTGGCTGGTGCTGCACAATGGCCGGGCATAAAAACCGTAATCCGAGACTTTTGCCATGACCGAAGCACAGAAACCCGCGAGCAGCGCGCTGACCGAGCTGATCCACCATTCCTACCAGCCCAGCGCGCCTTTTGCGGCCCCGCAGCCTGGTGTCTTCAAGGCTTCCAGCATCTTCTTCCCCAATGTGCAAGCCATGCGCAGCTGGGACTGGAAGGACAAATCCGCCTTCACCTACGGCCTGCACGGCACGCCCACGCACTACATTCTGGAAGAGCGCATTGCTGCGCTCGAAGGCGGCAAACACTGCCTGCTGGTGACCAGCGGCCTGGCCGCGATTTCGGTTGTGGGCCTGGCTTTGCTCAAGGCGGGCGACCACATCTTGTTGCCCGACAACGTGTACGGCCCGAGCAAAGGCTTTGCCGAAAGCGAGCTGGCACGCTACGGCGTGAGCGTAGGCTACTACCAGCCGCTGAGCGTAGAGCACTGCGCCAGCCAGATCCAGCCGAACACGCGCCTGGTCTGGATTGAGGCCGCCGGCTCAGTGAGCATGGAGTTTCCCGATGTACCTGGCCTGGTGCGGCTGTGCCGCGATTTGGGCATCACCACGGCGCTCGACAACACCTGGGGCGCCGGCCTGGCTTTCAATGCTTTTGATCTGGATGGCGACGGCTCCTACAACCTGGGCGTGGACGTGTCCGCGCACGCGCTCACCAAATACCCCAGCGGCGGCGGCGATGTGCTGATGGGCTCCATCACCACACGCGATGCCGCTCTGCACCGCCGCCTGCAGGCCACCCACATGCATATGGGTTTTGGCGTGGGTGTGAACGATGTCGAAACCATTTTGCGCAGCCTGCCCAGCATCTCGCTCCGCTACCACGCACACGACGCCGTGGCCCGTGGGCTGGCTCAGTTCATGGCCCTGCAAGCGGCGGTCGTGCAAGTGCTGCATCCGGCACTGGCAGGCTCGCCCGGCCACAACCACTGGAAAGCCCTGTGCGGTGCCAAGACCGGCCCGCATGGCTTGCCTGGCGCGGCTGCCGGCCTGTTCAGCGTGGTGATCGACCCGCGCTACACGCAAGCGCAGATCGACCAGTTCTGCGAAAGCCTGCGTCTGTTCAAGCTGGCCTACAGTTGGGGCGGCCCGATCAGCCTGGTGGTGCCGTACAAGATTGGCAACATGCGCTCGCTGCCTGAACAAAGCCTGCAAGCGGGCACGGTGGTGCGTTTCTCGATCGGCCTGGAAGATGCGGCCGATTTGCAGGCTGATCTGGCGCAGGCTATGCAAAAGGCTTTTGGCTGATGGCCTGAGCTTTCCAAGCAAAAACGCTGCCGATTGGCAGCGTTTTTTGTGGCCTGAATCACTCAGAGATCACTTCTGCATCAGCTTTTGCAGCGCGGGCCACACGTTGGCCAGCAGCGTAGGGTGGGCACTGGCAAGCGGGTGGATGCGGTCGGCCTGGAAGTTCTTTTCGAAGTTCGCCACATCGGCAACGCCCTTGAGCAAAAACGGCACCAGGCCAGTTTTTTTCTGCTCTGCCAGGCTGGTGAAAACCTGGGCGAAATCGGCCGTGTATTTGGCGCCATAGTTGGGGGGCACTTGCATGCCCAGCAGCAGCACCTGGGCGCCGGCTTGTTGCGAGCTGTCAATCATGGCGGCCAGGTTGGCCTGGGTGTTGGGCAGCGAGAGGCCGCGCAGCGCGTCGTTGGCGCCCAGCTCGATCACCACGATGGCGGGTTTGTGTTGCTGCAGCAGGCCGGCAAAGCGGGCGCGGCCGCCCGCGCTGGTGTCGCCGCTGATGCTGGCGTTCACCACCTGGTAGGGCGATTTGCTTTGCTGCAGCTTTTGCTCCAGCAAGGCCACCCAGCCGCTGCCACGGGCGATGCCGTATTCGGCGCTGATCGAATCGCCCACCACCAGGATATTGCCGCCCGCTGGCGCTGCCACTGCAGCAGCGCTAAGACCCAGAGCTGCGGAGGACATCAGTGTGGCCGCTACGATGGTGCGCAAACACTGGCGCCGCTCGGCGCTGGTTGGGACTTTAAGGGAAAGATACTTTTTCATGACAGATGCTTTGCATAGTGCAGCGCAAGCGGGTGATGCGGTGCTGGTGGCCCGGGGGCTGGGAAAATCCGTTACCGATTCCACGGGCACGCTCACGATCTTGCATGGGGTGGACTTTAGCATTGCACGCGGAGAGACCGTGGCCATCGTCGGTGCATCGGGTTCGGGCAAAAGCACCTTGCTGTCGATCCTGGCCGGGCTCGATACGCCCAGCACCGGTACTGTGTTGGTGGGCGGGCAAGATTTGTTCAGCCTCGACGAAGATGCCCGTGCCGCCTTGCGTGCCCGCACCATGGGTTTTGTGTTCCAGAGCTTTCAGCTGATGGGCAATCTGACGGCGCTGGAGAACGTGATGCTGCCGCTGGAGCTGGCGGGCCAGCGCGATGCTCGCAAGCAAGCCACCAAAATGCTCGAGCGCGTGGGCCTGGGCCAGCGCCTGGCGCATTACCCCAAGCTGCTCTCGGGCGGTGAGCAGCAGCGTGTGGCGCTGGCGCGGGCCTTTGTGGTGCAGCCCCAAGTGTTGCTGGCCGACGAGCCCACCGGCAGCCTCGATTTCGCCACCGGCGAAGCGGTGATGCAGCTGATTCTCGATCTGAACCGCGAAGCCGGCACCACCTTGATGATGGTGACGCACGACCGCGCCATTGCCGCCCAATGCCAGCGCTCCATCACCATTGCCGCAGGCGCGGTGGTGGCGGACGAGCGCCGCAGCGCTGCGTCTGCGCTGTGATAGCCCGCTAGAAAAGTCCGCTGGCCACCCCGGCGGCTTCGGGGGAAACCGGCCCGCGTTCACCCGCTCCAAAGATGAAATTTTGGTAATGGAGCTGGGGTCCGGAATCTTTTAAGAAAATCGTAAGGCGCCAACGCCACAGTCCCTTGCCACAGCGCTTGCTGCAGTCCGGGTTGTTTCAGACCCACTGCTGCCAGGCCTGCAAGCACAAGGTGTGGCAATGGAGAACCTCAACTGGCAATGCTTTGTTTGGATGGCTGCGGGCTTTCATCCGCAACCGGTGCTGTTAGCCATCGCGCAGTGGTTGGCGGTCTATGGCGCTTGGCTGACGGTGGCAGTCATGCTGGCATACGTTTGGCGCAACGCTGACGAATGGGTCTATCTGGCAGGCACGGTGCTGCTGTGCTTGCTTTCCATCTGGCTGGGGCATCGTCTGGCGGTCGTGTTAGCGCATCCGCGTCCCTTCATGGTGGGCATGAGCCCAGCCTATATTCCCCATGCGGTGCGCGGCTCTTTGCCCAGTGTTCACGCCTGTGCCTTGTTTGCGCTCGCCTTTGGCATGCTGGCGCGCAAGCCTATGCGCTGGGCGGGTGGCGTGGCTTTGCTCGTGGCCTTGTTGGTGGGTTGGGCGCGGGTTTATTGCGGCATCCATTTCCCATTCGATATTGTGGCTGGCGTTGCCTTGGCTGGCTTGTTGGCCACGGTTTATGCATGGCTGTGGAGCCGCTACGGTCTGCTGTTGCAACCCGAGCCCAGGCCTCTGGCTGTCACAGTGATCGGCTCCGGCACAGTGAAGGTGGACTGATCGATGCAGCAGCTATGGAGCGCAGCGGCTGTGCGCAGCAAACGCTGGGAAAGCCAGGGTTGGGCATATTGGGGGCTGTGCATTGCCTTGTGGCTGCTGGCACTGGCCTGGCTGCGGCCGCTGAGCGACCCGGATGAAGGCCGCTATGCGGTGGTCGCCCTGGACATGCTGCGCAGCGGCGACTGGGTCACTCCGCATCTCAACGGACTGCCTTTTTTTCACAAGCCGCCGCTGTATTACTGGCTGGCTGCGGCGGGTTTTCAGCTGTTGGGTGTGCATGAATGGGTGGCGCGCCTGCCGTCGCTGCTGGGCGCCTGGTTGGCCGCAATGAGCTTGTTGGCGCTGCTGCAACGCATGGCCGGAGCGCTGGAAGCGAAGGCTGTGGTGCTGGTATTTGTGACCCTGCCGTTTGTCTACCTGGCCGCGCAGTACGCCAATATGGACATGTTGCTGGCCGGTTGCATGAGCGCTTGCACGGCTTGCGCCGTGTGGGCCAGCGTGCAATATGGGCGCTCCGCCTCTTGGCGCTGGTGGATGGCAGGCGCGGGCGTATTTGCCGGCCTGGGCTTTTTGGCCAAGGGTTTGATTGGCATGGTGCTGCCGGGCATGGTGTGGTGCGCCTGGTGGCTGTGGGAGCGCCGTTGGCAATCTTGGCATCTGGCGCTGTATCCGCCCGCCTGGCTGGCTGCGGGGGCTATTGCTGCGCCTTGGGCCTGGTTGGCGCAGCAACGCCATCCCGGGTTTTTTCACTATTTCTTTGTCACCCAGCATTTCCAGCGCTACACGCAAACTGGGTTCAACAATCCGCAGCCCTGGTGGTTTTATTTGGCAGTGATACTGCTGGCCGGTTTGCCTTGGACGGCGCTGGCCATGGTGGCCGCAATACGCTGGTGGCAACAGCGCAAAACAGCGGAGCACGCGAGCGGCCAGCCCGTTGGGCCAGATTGGGCGCGGCGCAGTCTGGATCGCTGCATGCTGGTTTGGGCGGTGGTGGTGTTGCTGTTCTTCTCTGTCCCGCAGAGCAAAATTGTGGGCTATGTGTTGCCGGCTTTGCCGCCATTGGCCTATGCGGTGGTGCGCTGCTGGGGCGCAGTGTGGCGCGCCAATGGTTCACCGGGGCAAGGTGAGAGCCTGGGGCTGCGCGGTTGGCGCGGGTTTCGGCTCGCCATTGGTGTAGCTGCCGCAGTGTGTGTGGTGCTGGCGGTTGGCCTGGGAACGAAGGCTGTGCCCGCCAAGGCCCAGTGGCAAAGCCTCAAAACCCTGGCTGCCCATAGCGGCGAGCGCGTAATGATGCTGGGCCATCTGTACTACGAAGTACCTTTTTACTTGCCTGCCCAGTACCCTGCCTGGGTGGTGGACGACTGGCACAGCGATCCTGCCAAACAGGCGGACAACTGGAAAAAAGAACTGTTGGATGCTGCGCAGCTGGCGCCCGAGCAGGCCTCGCAATGGCTGCTGCAGGGGCCACAAGCTGCAGAGCAGCTATGCGCAAAAACCGTGGTGTGGGTAGTAGGCGAGCGCGCTGCGTTTGCGGCACTGGCACCGGCGCTGGCCGCAGAAAAGCCGATGGCGCAGATAGGACCCACGGCCGTCTGGCGTATTGACCCGTCGTCTGCCATTTGCCGCGCCCAGCGCTGAGCGCGTGAACGCGGCGGGCGCTCAGTTGTCGCTGCGAAAGCCCGCTTTTACGTGGCTGCCGTCGCAATACGGCTTGTTTTGCGACTGGCCGCAGCGGCACAGCCAGGCATCGGTCACGCGGTTGAGGGTTTTGCCGGTGCCTGACACCACTTCCAGCGCGCCCGTTACATGCAGCGGGCCGTTGGGCGTGGGGTCAATGGTCAGCGTGCCATTGCGTTGGGCGAGCGTTTCGGAGTTTTGCGCAGCGGGCTCGCCAGTGGCCACAAAGTTGGCGGGCGCGTGGCTGCCGTCGCAAAACGGCTTGTTCTTGGAATGGCCGCAGCGGCACAGCGTGGCGCGCAAACCTTCGTCTTGCCCGGCTACCTGCAGCGGCGCATGAAAGGCCAGCGGCCCGTTCTCGCGCACGTGCACCAGGTTGACGATGGGCGGCTGCTCCAGCGCACTGCCATCGGGCGCTTTGCACTGGATGGCGCCGGACGGGCAGTTGTGCGCAATTTCCAGCACCTCGGCAGTGCTGGCTTTTTCTGGGTGGATCCATTCACCGACCACGTTGGGCACAAACACGTCGGGGCGGTTGAGCACGCAGTTGCGCGAATGGATGCAGCGGCTGCCGTCAAACTCGATGGTGACGGTGGCGGATTTCACAATTTCTTGGCTCATGGTTTTTGGGAGTGCGTGGGGGATCTGAGCTGAAAACGCTAACCCAGCGCCCGGTGCATGCGTGTAGGACAAAGCGCAGGCGGCAAAGCCCGGTCAGTTTTGCCTATGGCAGGCTGGTACTTGCTTGCAATCGGGCTGCAGCAGTGTTTGCATTTGCCGACATCTGCCTGCATCGGCCTACAGGCGATCTGGGAGCGGCGGGCTATAAACCAGCTTTGGTTCAAGCACACACAAACCGGGAGCAGCAGCATGGCAAAACCTTCAATTGGCATCATCGTTGGCAGCAACAGCAAGGATTCGATCAACCGCAAACTGGCCCAGGCCTTGGCCCGCTTGGTGCAGGACGAGGCAGAGGTGGAGCTGATCGATCTGAGCGCTTTGCCTTTTTACAACCGCGATGACGACGCCAATGCCTATCCGGCAGCCTTTACGGCGCTCAAAAACCAGGTGCGCAGCAAAAGCGGCATCTTGTTTGTGACGCCTGAGCACAACCGTTCTGTGCCGGCGTTGCTGAAAAACGCGCTCGACGGGGCCAGCCGGCCCTATGGCTCCAGCGCCTGGGCGGGCATTCCGGCGGCTGTCATCGGCACATCCGGCGGCGGCCCTGCTACCAGCATGGCGCAGCAGCACCTGCGCAATGTGCTGTCTTATCTGGACATGCCGACCATGGGCCAGCCCGAAGGCTTTATCCGCTGGAGTGACGAGCTGCTGGACGCGCAGGGCAATGTGGGCGCAGGCAGCCATGAGTTTTTGAGCAAATTCATGCACAAGTTCCTGGCCTGGGTGGCCAAGCACCCCAAAGGCTGAAGAGCAGCCAGCGCACCGGCAATGTATGGCCTGGCTGCTGCTACCATGCAGCCAAGTTTTTCCCCGAGGATACCGAGCCATGCTGAATCTGCCTTTGCAACACCTGTACAAAGCGGCGAGTGCTGCCGAAACATCGCCCTGGTTGCTGGTGCTGATGCACGGCGTGGGCAGCAACGAAGAAGACCTGTTTGGCCTGGCCGACTTTGTGCCGCCAGCTTTCCATGTGCTCAGCTTGCGCGCGCCCTACACCATGGCGCCGCACATGTACGCCTGGTTCCAGTTCTCCGTCAACCCGGATGGCAGCCGCAATATCGACGATCAGCAAGAAAAAACCAGCCGCGCTTTGGTAGAGCAAGCCTGCCAGCAAGCCTGCGAACAACTGCAGATTCCGCCTGAGCGCGTGGTGCTGGGCGGCTTCAGCCAAGGCGGCATCATGTCGTTGTCGGTGCTGTTGACGCAGCCCGCTTTGCTGCGTGCTGTGCTGGTGTGGCACAGCCGTTTGCTGCCGCAGATTGCTGCGCGTGAAGTGGATGCAGCGCAGTTGGCCGAGCACAAAGCCTGGGTGAGCCATGGCACCGAGGACGATGTGATTCCGCTGGCGCAAGCGCATGCGATTCGCAGCCACTTGCAAGCCACGCCGTTGGAGCTGAGCTACCACGAATACCCTTGCCGCCACCAACTGCACCCGCAAGAGCTGCGCGAGAGCATGCAGTGGCTGCAGGCGCTGGCGCGCGGCTGAGGCCTCAGTTACGCGCTTGCTCGGGCCAGCCAAACAAGGCGGCCAGCATGCGGTCCAGCGCCGGCCATTCTTGCGCGAACTGGCGGCGGTTGACGAAGAAGGCCTCGCAAGCCACGGCAAAAAACTCGGCTGGCGCGGTAGCGCCATAGCTGTCCAGCCAGGGCGCGGGCTCGCCAAAGCGCTCGGCCTTGGTGATGGCGTGGCGGAACTGCTCGTAAGCCGTGCTCCAGGTGTTGCCCCAGGCCTGGCGCGCTTGTGCGGAGCTGGTCATGCCCAGAAAGCCGGCGGGCAGGGCAGGGAAGCCATCCGCGCCGCCGTTGCGCATGTCGAGCTTGTGGCAGAACTCGTGGATCACTACGCAGGTGCCGTGGGCGGTTTGCTCGGCCGGGGTTTCGTCAATCGCGGCCCAGCTGAGGGTGACGGGGCCGCGCTCCATGGCTTCGCCTTCGAGCATCATGCGGCGCTGCGAAACCAGGCCGGCTTCGTCGTGCACATCGCGCGCGGCCACCATGGTGCCGGGATGGACGACGATGCCTACAAAATCGTCATACACGCGGATGGCTTTTTGCGCCTCGCCACGGTAGAGCAAGGGCACGCAGGCTTGCGCCGCAATCGTCAGCGCCATGCTGTCGCTCACCACCAGTCCGTGCGCTCCGGAGAATTGTTTGTTGCGCAGAAACAGGGCGCTGAGCGCACGCAGCTTGGATTTTTCTTCCAGCGACAGGGCCTGCAGAAACGGGTGCTTTTGCAGCACCTGCAACCAGAGCGTGGAAGGGATTTCTGGCACCGGCCGCAACAGTGCACGCAAGCGGTAACCTATGCGCCGCAGCCAGGCCATGGCTCAACCTTGGGCCGCTTGTGGCGGCTGTGCCAAGTAGGCGCTGAGCGCAATGCGTTGCGGCTGGGCGTGCAAACCAATGCGTAATATTTCGGCGCGCGGCGGCTCCATATCGGTGTCCCAATCGGTCAGCACCAGGCGCTGGTGCTGAGCATCGAGCTGGTGCAGTGCGGGCCGGTGCGTGTGGCCGTGGATCAGCGTTGGCGCCTGGGCGCGCTGCAGCCATTCCAAGGCGGCTGCGGTATCGATATCGGCCGTGATGACCTCGCGCATTTTGCGCGCTTCGCTCTCACTGCGGATGCTGCCAGCCAGTTGCCGCCTTTGCGCCAAGGGCTGGGCCAGAATCTGTTGCTGCCAGGCGCTGCTGCGGGCTACGGCGCGGAAGCGCTGGTAATCGCTGTCTTCCACGCACAGCGCATCGCCGTGGCTCAAAAGCCAATGCTGGCTGGCAAAGTGAAGGCAAGTGGGATCGGGCAGCAACTGCATGCCGCTGCGCTCGGCGAAGTGCGGGCCAATCAGAAAATCGCGGTTGCCGTGGATAAAAAACAGGGCGCGCTGGGCGCTGGTTTGCTGCAGCAGCTGGGCGCATTCGGCCTCAAAACTGCCGGCTTCGTCGAGGGCGTCGTCGCCGACCCAGGCCTCGAACAAATCGCCCAAGATAAAGATCGCATCTGCCGTGCTCGCTTGCAGGTAGCGCTGCCAGCTGGCCCAGGTGTTGGGCAGCTGGGGCTGCAGATGCAGATCGGAAATGAATTCGATGCTGCGCCAGGCGGCTGGCGCAGACAGGTGCTGGATAGCCGTTTGTGCCAGTGCAGCGCGAATGGTGTCGGCGCTGCTGGCTGCGGTGGGAGCGAACGGGCTATCCATGCGAGGGCTTGCTTACAGAGCCACAGCCTTTTCGATCACGACTTCTTCCTTGGGCACGTCTTGGTGCATGCCTTTGGAGCCGGTCTTCACGCCCTTGATCTTGTCGACCACATCGTTGCCCTTGACCACTTTGCCGAACACGGCGTAGCCCCAGCCGCTAGGTGTGGGCGAGGTGTGGTTGAGGAAGTCGTTCTTGGTCACGTTGATGAAGAACTGTGCCGTAGCCGAGTGCGGGTCGCTGGTGCGAGCCATGGCGATGGTGTAGTTGTCGTTCTTCAGGCCGTTCTTGGCTTCGTTCTCGATCGGAGCTTGCGTGGGCTTTTGGTCCATGCCCGAGGCAAAACCGCCGCCTTGGATCATGAAGTTGTTGATCACGCGGTGGAAAATGGTGCCGTCGTAGTGGCCGCTCTTGACGTAGTTCAGAAAGTTTTCGGTGGACTTGGGGGCCTTGTCAGCGTCCAGCTCCAGCGTGATCACGCCGTAGTCCTTGATGTGCAGTTCGACTTGTGGATTGCTCATGGTGTTTTTTCCTGTTGCGTTGAAAGGGGAGGAGCCTGCGCGGCGTGGCGTCAGAACAGGCTACGGAGAGTTTTACTTGACGACGCTGGCCGAATTGATGACAACCGGCGTCGTGGGCACGTTTTGGTGTGGGCCGGCATTGCCGGTGGCCACGGCCTTGATCTTGTCGACCACCTCGGTGCCGCTCACCACCTTGCCGAACACGGCGTAACCGTGGCCGTCGGGGCTGGGGGCGTTGAGCGAGTCGTTGTTCTTGACATTGATGAAGAACTGCGACGTGGCCGAATCCGGGTTGCCGGTGCGGGCCATGGCAATGGTGTAGGTGTCGTTCTTCAGGCCGTTCTTGGCTTCCAGCGGGATAGGCGCGCGCGTGGGCTTTTGCTTCATGTCGGGGGTAAAGCCGCCGCCCTGGATCATGAAGCCGTTCATCACGCGGTGGAAAACGGTGCCGTCATAGTGCTTGTCGTTGACGTACTGCAGAAAATTCTCCACCGTCTTGGGCGCTTTTTCCGGGTTCAGTTCGACGACGATGTCACCCATCGAGGTTGCCAGCTTGACCTTGGGGTTGTCGGCCGCGTGCGCCGCACCGGCAAAAAACAGCGAGCCGGCCAATGCCAGGCCGCCCAGGGCAGAAAGGGTTTGTCGTTTGGTGGGCATGGGCTTTCCTTTATCGACGAGGTTGGCAGGTGGCTCGCGCACGCAGCAGCGCGCCGAGTCACCCGATGGGAGGGCCGGCAAAAGCGCCGGCAAGCAGAAACAGATGTTGCACCGAGGTAAGGGCAGGTGCAGCCAGATTCAAGGCAGGCAGCCATATTTTTTTGATTTTCACAAAATACCTTGGCAATCTGGCTGAGTGACGAAGCTTGTTGTGGTGCTGGTTGTGAGAGTTTTCGTTTTGAGGTGGCGAGATGGCCGCTTATGCTTTGTTGCGTTGGCTTGCCGTACCCAGGTACTGATTGCGCCAACGGCGTCGCGCCTAAGCGGCCATCTCGCCATTGTGGAGGTTGATTCATGCGCCCGCTTTTCTGCGGGCACCGCTGTTTCCATACCTTCGGCGGCCATCCTCAAAACTGCGTTGACCTTATTTTTTTGCAGCCGGCTCGGCGCTGGCAGCACCATTGGCGCTGCCGCTCGCCTGGGCACGCGTTACCAGCAAGCGCAGGCTGCTGATCTTGGGCTGCAGGCGGGGCTGCTGCGCAGGCGCCAATTGGCTGGCTTGCTGCAAGGCTTTTTCGGCGAGGCGGATATAGATGTCGCCCAGGTTCTCGTACGCCGTGGCGTAGCTGGGGTTGGCGCGGATGGCATCTTGCAGGGCGCGGCTGGCTTTTTCCAGCTCGTTGTTCTGCGCGTACAGCACGGCCAGGTTGTTGTAGGGCTCGGGCAGCTCGGGGTACTCTTGCACCAGCTTTTCAAAAGTGGCGGTGGCCTGGGCGCGCTGGCCTTCGTTCATTTGCGCCACGCCTTGCAAAAAGCGCCATTGCGGATCACGCGGCGCGTCTTTGATCTTGGCTTCCAGTTGCTCCAGGGCCAGCGACGACTGGCCCGACTGGATCAGTTTTTCCACGGCCGTGTACGCGTCTGCATAGGCGGCGTTGCCAAACAGTGCCAAGGCCAGCACAGCAGCGCGGGGCAGCAGGAAAGAGGGGATGCAACTGACTAACTTCATAGGTTTCAAGCGCGGTTCACGCGCGTTTACGGCCTGCAGGCTTATACTGCAGCGCATTGTAGCTGAGGGGCTGGTGCCGCCGCTGCGAGGCCTGCAGACGGTTTTTCGGCAGCATCTTGGGCATCGGCTACCATACATGGTTCGGCAGCCATTGCTGAGCCCGGGCACGGTGAACACCGCGCTGCCGATCGCCGCCAGGCGGTCATTCCAACCATTATCTCGCTAGTTTTTCATGAGTCTGCGTATCTACAACACGCTATCGCGTGCGCTGGAGTCTTTTACCCCCATTGAGCCGGGACATGTCCGCATGTACGTCTGCGGCATGACGGTGTACGACCTGTGCCACCTGGGGCACGCGCGTTCGATGGTGGCGTTCGACATAGTGCAGCGCTGGTTGCGTGCCAGTGGTTACCAGATAACCTACGTGCGCAACGTGACGGACATTGAGGACAAGATCATCAAGCGCGCCGTGGAAAACGGCGAAACCATCCGCAGCCTCACTGACCGCATGATCGATGCGCTGCACCAGGATGCAGATGCGCTGGGCATCGAGCGCCCCACACATGAGCCACGCGCCACGGAATACGTGCCGCAGATGCTGTCCATCATCAGCCAGCTCGAAGGCAAAGGCTTGGCCTACCGCGCCGACAACGGCGATGTGAACTACTCGGTGCGCAAGTTCGCCGGCTACGGCAAGCTCTCGGGCAAATCGCTGGACGAGTTGCAGGCCGGCGAGCGCGTGGCAGTGCAAGACGGCAAGCAAGACCCGCTCGATTTTGTGCTGTGGAAAAGCGCAAAGCCCACCGAGCCAGAAGGCGCCAAGTGGCCTAGCGACTACGGCACGGGCCGCCCAGGCTGGCACATTGAATGCTCGGCCATGAGCTGCGCGCTGCTGGGCGAGACTTTCGACATTCACGGCGGTGGAGCTGATCTGCAGTTTCCGCACCACGAAAACGAAATCGCACAAAGCGAAGGCGCACACGGCAAGGCGCTGGCCAAGGTGTGGATGCACAACGGCTTCATCAACGTGGACAACGAAAAAATGTCCAAGTCGCTGGGCAACTTCTTCACCATCCGCGACGTGCTCAAGGAATACGACGCCGAAACCGTGCGTTTCTTTGTGGTGCGCAGCCACTACCGCAGCCCCTTGAACTACAGCAATGTGCACTTGGACGACGCCCGCAGCGCCTTGAAGCGCCTGTACACGGCCCTGAGCCTGGTACAAGCGGCCGATGTGCAGATTGACTGGGGCAACGCTTATGCAGCGCGCTTCCAGGCCGCGATGAATGAAGACTTTGGCACGCCTGATGCCGTAGCTGTGCTGTTTGAGCTGGCCGCCGAGGTCAACCGCAGCAAATCGGCCGAGCTGGCTGGTTTGCTCAAGGCGCTGGGCGGTGTGCTGGGCTTGTTGCAAGCCGATCCGGCCACTTTCTTGCAAGCCGGTGCCAGCGTGGATGCTGCCTATATTGAAGAGCAGATTGCGCTGCGTGCAGCCGCCAAGGCCGCCAAGAACTATGCCGAATCAGACCGCATCCGCGCAGCGCTGCTGGCGCAGGGCGTGGAGCTGAAAGATTCCGCCCAGGGCACCACCTGGACGGTGACGCAGTAAGGCAGGCCGCATTTTGACCAATCACCTGGGTCTGTGCCCCAACGGCGAGCGCTAGCGGCCATGGTTGCTATTGCCAACAAACCGCTGTCGGCGGACGACTGGGCCACGGCCTGCAAGCACCTGGCCCGTAAGGACCGGGTGCTGCGGCGCCTGATCCCCGAGTACGCCGGCCAATTGCTCAGCCGCGATGCCGATGGCTTTGCGCTGCTGGTGCGCAGCATCGTGTGGCAGCAACTCTCGCTGGCCTCGGCGCAGCAATTGTGGAAGCGCTACCAGGCTTTGCCTGGCGCTTGCACGGCCAAAGGCCTGCTGGCCACCAGCGACGAGGCGCTGGCCGCCATCCGCCTGCCGCAGCGCAAAATCAGCTACCTCAAAGATTTGGCGCACTGGTTTGCCCAGTCGCCCAAAGACGCGCTCAGCTGGGTCAGCGAAAGCGACGACGCTGTGGCCGAGCAGTTGCTGGCCTTGCGCGGCCTGGGGCGCTGGAACGTGGAGATGTTTCTCATCTTCCACCTCGGGCGGCCCAACGTGCTGCCCATTGACGATGCGGCTTTGCAAGCGGGCATCAGCGAACACTATTTTTCGGGCGACCCCGTCAGCCGCAGCGATGTGCGCGAGGTGGCACAGGCCTGGCAACCTTGGAGCAGCGTCGGCGCCTGGCTGATCTGGCGCTCACAAAATGCCATGCCGATGGCCCTGAATACGGATTGACCGACTTGGGCTGCATGCGGTTACACTGTCGGTCGTTTTGAGGCTGGCTGCCCGGCGGCCACCCCTCGAGGAGAATCATTTTGGCGAAAAGAACATTCCTGGATTTCGAGCAACCAATCGCGGAGCTGGAAACCAAAATTGATGAACTGCGTTACGTGCAAAGCGAAAGCGCAGTCGATATCTCTGAAGAAATTGACCAGCTGAGCAAAAAAAGCCAGCAACTCACCAAAGACATCTACAGCGAGCTGACGCCGTGGCAGATCACCAAGATCGCGCGCCACCCCGAGCGTCCGTACACGCTGGACTATGTGAACGAGATCTTCACCGATTTCATCGAAATGCACGGTGACCGCCACTTTGCCGACGACCAATCGATCGTGGGCGGCCTGGCGCGCTTCAACGGCAACCCTTGCATGGTGGTGGGCCACCAAAAGGGCCGCGACACCAAGGAGCGCACCTTGCGCAACTTTGGCATGAGCAAGCCCGAAGGCTACCGCAAGGCGCTGCGCCTGATGAAGACGGCCGAAAAGTTCAAGCTGCCCGTGTTCACCTTTGTCGACACGCCCGGCGCTTACCCCGGTATTGACGCCGAAGAGCGTGGCCAGTCCGAAGCCATTGGCCGCAACATCTACGAGATGGCGCAGCTGGAAGTGCCAATCATCTCCACCATCATCGGTGAAGGCGGCTCGGGCGGCGCGCTGGGCATTGCCGTGGCCGACCAGGTGCTGATGCTGCAATACTCGGTGTACTCCACCATCAGCCCCGAAGGCTGCGCCTCGATTCTGTGGAAAACCAGCGAAAAAGCGCAGGAAGCGGCCGATGCCATGGGCATTACCGCGCACCGCCTCAAGGCGCTGGGCCTGGTGGACAAAATCATCCACGAACCCGTGGGCGGCGCACACCGCGACCACAAGCAAATGGCCGCTTTGCTCAAGCGTGGCCTGAGCGATGCGTACCGCCAACTGGCCGACCTCAAGACCAAAGAACTGCTGGACCGCCGCTACGAGCGCCTGCAAAGTTATGGCCGCTTCTCGGACACCAAGGCCGAGAACTGATGCCGGTGCAAATGCACAAAACCAGCCAGGAAGCCTCCCGTTGTGGAGGCTTTTTGCTATGGGTTGGCCGCCATGGCTGAGCCGCAGATTCTGAGCGCGCTACAAGGTTGGCAGCCACTGCTGCCGCTGGCGGTGGCTTACAGCGGCGGCGCCGATTCCACCGCATTGCTTTGGGCTTGCACGCAGCGCTTTCCCGGCCTGGTGGCGGCCATTCACATCAACCACGGCTTGCAGGCTGCGGCAGCGCAGTTTCAGGCGCACTGCCAGCAGCAATGCGAGCGCTGGGGCGTGCCGCTGCATGTGGTGCAAGTGGCGGCCAAAAATGCGCCCGGCCAAAGCCCGGAAGACGCAGCACGTATTGCGCGTTACCAAGCCTTGGCGCAAATCACCCAGGCAGGCCAGGCGCTGGCAGGCACCAAAACCATCGCCATTGCGCAGCACGCGGACGACCAGGTAGAGACGGTGTTGCTAGCGCTATCGCGTGGCGCAGGTGTAGCTGGCCTGGCGGGCATGCGGCCTAACTGGGAGCAGGGCGGTGTGCGCTGGGAACGGCCGTATCTAGGTGTGCGCAGTGCGGTCATTCGTGACGAATTGCAGCGTTTAGGCATTGATTGGATCGACGATCCGACAAACGCCGATTCGGCCTTCACGCGCAATCGCATTCGCAACCAGGTGTTGCCAGCGCTCTTGCAGGCCTTTCCGCAGTTTCCGCAAACGCTGGCGCGCAGCAGCGCACATGCAGCGCAGGCGGCGGAGCTGCAAGATGATCTGGCGCAAATAGATCTGCAAACCGCGGGCAGCCCGCCTGCCATCAAAGCGCTGCAAGCCTTGTCTGGCGCACGTTTGGCCAATGTGCTGCGCTATTGGCTGCGCACCGCGCACGGCCAAACCCCGAGTGCGGCGCAGCTGGCACAGCTGGCCCAACAGTTGCGGCGCTGCACCACACGCGGCCACCAAATCCACATAAAAGTGGGGCAGGGGTATATAGAGCGCCGGGGGGGCTTGATCGATTGGTACAATCCGTCAGTTTTGGTCTGATTAATGTACGGGGCCGACGGCGTGCCAAAACACTTTGCATCAACGCCGAGTTTCGTGTTTCGTCATCGTGATATTCAATGGCACTGATCGTTCATAAGTACGGCGGCACATCGATGGGCTCCACCGAGCGCATCCGCAATGTCGCCAAACGCGTCGCCAAGTGGGCTCGGGCCGGCCACCAGATGGTGGTGGTGCCAAGCGCCATGAGTGGCGAAACCAACCGCCTGCTGGGCCTGGCCAGCGAACTGGCTCCGAGCCGGGCGGACAAATCCTATTACCGCGAGCTCGACATGCTGGCCGCCACGGGCGAGCAGGCATCGTCGGCCCTGTTGGCGATTGCGCTGCAGGCCGAAGGCGTGCCTTCGGTCAGCTACACCGGCTGGCAAGTGCCGGTGCGCACCGACGACAGCTACACCAAGGCGCGCATTGAATCGATCGACGACAAGCGCGTCAAGGGCGATCTGGACGCAGGCCGTGTGGTGATCGTGACGGGTTTCCAGGGTATCGACCCTAATGGCAACATCACGACGCTGGGCCGTGGCGGCTCTGATACGTCTGCCGTGGCCGTGGCCGCCGCGCTGAAGGCCGCCGAATGCCTGATCTACACCGATGTGGATGGCGTCTACACCACCGACCCGCGTGTGGTGCCTGCAGCACAACGCCTCAAGACCGTCAGCTTTGAAGAAATGCTGGAAATGGCGAGCCTGGGCTCGAAGGTCTTGCAAATCCGCTCGGTGGAATTTGCCGGCAAGTACAAAGTGCCCATGCGCGTGCTCTCGAGCTTCACGCCCTGGGATATTGCATTGGACGAAGAGGCCAAGTCCGGCACTCTGATCACTTTTGAGGAAGACGAAAAGATGGAAAAGGCCGTCGTATCCGGTATCGCTTTCAACCGCAGCGAAGCCAAAATCTCTGTGCGCGGTGTGCCCGATACCCCAGGTATCGCCTACCAGATCCTGGGCCCGGTGGCCGAGGCCAACATCGATGTGGACGTGATCCTGCAAAACATCGGCAAAGACGGCAAGACCGACTTCAGCTTCACCGTGAACCAGGGCGACTACAACCGCACGCTCGAGCTGCTGCGCGACACCGTGCTGCCCAAGCTGGGCGCTGACGAAGTCATTGGCAACCCCAACATCTGCAAGGTGAGCATTGTCGGTATCGGCATGCGCAGCCACGTGGGCGTGGCCTCGACCATGTTCCGCGCACTGAGCGAAGAAGGCATCAACATCCAGATGATCTCCACCTCGGAAATCAAGACCTCCGTCGTCATCGACGAGAAGTACCTGGAGCTGGCCGTGCGCGCCCTGCACACCGCTTTCGGCTTAGATTCTTCGGAAGTTTCTAAATCGGCCTGAAATTAGGGTTACAATAACGTTCATCGCAGGAAACGTGACCGAGTGGCCGAAGGTGCTCCCCTGCTAAGGGAGTATGGGGTGTAGAGCCTCATCGAGGGTTCGAATCCCTCCGTTTCCGCCAAGAACCAAACCCCAAGTGATCCGTCACTTGGGGTTTTTGGTTTTCTGGGCTATTGCCACCAAATACCCCGCTAATGCGGGCTTTTTTTCGCCCATTGCACCCAAAAATTCCTGCAATCCAAATCTTATTGGCTACTTTCGCCTAAAACTGGACAGATAAGCCATAATTTTGATGGCCTACAGGATGGCCTACAGATTTTTGGAGGGCGGAATGCCGAAGCTCGCAAGGGAATTGGGTGCGCTGGAAGTGTCTCGGCTCAAAGACGATGGAGAGCATGCCGTGGGGGTAGTGCCTGGGCTGCTGTTGAGAGTCGAAGGGGCCAGCCGGGCCTGGGTGTTGCGGTATGCCATCAATGGCAAACGCCGCCGCATGGGCCTGGGCGCGTACCCCATGGTGACATTGGCGGCCGCCAGAGATTTGGCGCGAGAAGCCCAGCAAAAAATTGGCGTGGGCATTGACCCGATTGAAGAGCGCGGGGACAAGCGAGCCAAGCGGCAGCTTGAGGCGGCCAAGAAGCTGCTGTTCAGGGATGCGGCGCGCGCCTGCATCCGGTCGAAGTCTTCGGAGTGGTCCAACCCAAAGCATGCTGCGCAGTGGGCCGCAACCCTGGAGACATACGCATTTCCAAAAATTGGCGATATGGATGTGACTTCGATCGACACCCAGCACATCCTGGCGATTTTGGAGCCTATCTGGCGGACCAAGACAGAAACGGCGACTCGCGTTCGGGGCCGGGTTGAAACGGTGCTGGATTGGGCGGCTGTTTACTGTGGGCACAAGCTGCCGAACCCAGCCAGGTGGGCTGGCCACTTGGACCAGATCCTGCCCAAGCCCAACAAAATTGCCAAGGTGCGCCACCATGAGGCAGTGCCTTATAAAGATGTTGCAGGGGTTTTCAAGCAGATTACCGGGGTTGATGGACAGGGCGCCCGCGCGCTACTGTTTCAAGTGCTGACTGCAGTGCGCTCGGGCGAGGCGCGAGAGGCTGTGTGGAGTGAATTTGATCTGGATGCGTGTGTGTGGACGATTCCAGCTGGCCGAATGAAGGCCCGGCGTGAGCACCGCGTGCCGCTGTCAAAACAGGCGGTCGCGTTGCTTGCGGGGCAGGCCAGGGTAGAGGGGTGCGATTTGGTGTTTCCTGGCACGAAGGGCCAGACGCTATCGGATATGACGCTTACGGCGGTCATGCGCCGAATGGGGTTAACGGCTGTGCCCCACGGTTTTCGCTCGACGTTCCGAGACTGGGCTGCTGAATGCACGAGCTATGAAAAAGATGTAGTCGAGATGTCGCTGGCCCACACCATTGAGTCCAAGGTGGAGGCCGCTTACCGGCGTGGCGACATGCTGGAAAAGCGTGCACCTTTGATGCAGGCCTGGGCCGACTACTGCGATGGCCATCAGTAAATGCCGGTGGCCGTGGGGCGGGCGGCGAGCCAGGCCTTGATTGCCTCAACGGGCCAGCCTACCTTGCGGCCGCCTAGCACCACGGGCGACGGGAATTCCTTTTTCTTGCGCATGTTGTCGATGGTGGCTTTGCTCAAGCCCACCACGGCCGGGAGCTGGGCTTTGGTGTACACGAGGGGCGCTACTTGGGTGGCGGGTGCAGTGGTCTTGGTCATCGTGTTTTTCCTTTGATCTGTAGGTTTGGCCCGCGCTGGGTGAGGGCAGGCGGCAGGCCCGCGTTTTGGTAGGCGGTCCAAAGAGCGAGCCCTTCGGGGCAGCGCTCCTGGCGCATGGCGCCGGCTGCAATGCAGTCTGCGCATTTGGAGTGGTGGGCGAGATAGGCCTTGTCGGCCCGCTCCCATTTGTTGGTGTCAGGCGGCATGGCTTCTCCCAAAAAAACAAACCCCGCTCAGTGGCGGGGTTCGGGGTTGCGTTTCTCGTTGTCGCGCTCTCGTCGGGCGCGGCGGATGTCTCGTTTGCGTGTCATGGTTTCCTCATTCCCGATCGGGAAATTTCCGGCTGTAGCGGGGTGTTTTGGGTGGTTTATTTCCCGTTCTGGAAATTTACGTTCTGATAGGCCAGCTCGCGTAGGCGCGGGTCAGCTTTGGTCATCACATCAAGCAGCAGGCGCTTTTCCTCTAGGTAAGTGACGGCAAACTTAGGATCGTGTCGGACGATGCTGCTAGTGTTGCTGATGAGGTCGGCGCACTTGATTGTCTGAATCCAGCCAGAGCACCCGGCGAGCCGTTCGCGCGCCTTGGCCTTTCGCTCTGCGCGGTTGGCTCCTGTCTCGTTGTCGGTCAGGCCGGAAACCCCAAGGGCAACGGCAAAGCCGAATCGCCTTTCGATTTCCGTCAGCTCAACGCCGCAGTCCTCAACCGTGTCGTGAAGCCACGCGACTGCAATCATGACGCCTGCTTGCCCGTTGATTGATTTCCAGACTGTCGCCACAGTCCCCGCAACTTCTGCCAAGTGGTCGGTATACGGGTTGCCTGTGTACTTGCGAACTTGGTCTTTGTGCGCCTCACGGGCAAACTGCATCGCAGCGAATGCAATGTTCATAGCTCACTCCCCCTGTGGCAGCGGGGCTGCGGGTAGTGGTTGCCAATGGGTTGGGTTGGTGCGCCAGACGTTCGGCACATCATCAGCTTCTACGGATGTTTCAAACCATCCTGGCTCCACGCCATCGGGGTCTTCCCACAACTCGTCAATTTCCTCTTTAGAAAACCACTCGCCACGCATTGTTCGCCAGTGCCCATGGGAGTTCGCATACCCAAGCAAGATAGTCTTGTCCTTCGGCGCTGTCTCAATAGGCTGCCAGGCGTCCGCCTCTTTGTGGGCCATGGCGGCTTGCTGGTCATACCGTCCCCTCATGTACCCGATGTATGTTGCTTCCATGTGTGTGTAGACATACTGATCGCCGGAACGCTCTAACATTCCTTCCTTGTAGTTTTCTGCTGATCGCATCCACTTCTCAAATGCCTCACGGCTTGGGTCAGTCATTGGGGTTCCTTTCGGGCAACAAAAAACCCGCACTAGGCGGGTTGCTGGTTGGGGGGCGACTTGGGCGCACTAGGCAGGGTTCGGCGCAGCTCTAGCAGCTTGCGCGCGAACTGCCGATAGCCCCAGGACTTCAAAAATCCGTTCGCGCCATCGGGCATCGAGTTGAAAATCTCGTCTATCTGGTCGTCGGTCACCACTGGGTTGCTAGTGCTCATGCGGGTTTCCTTGTTGTTTGATGACACTTGGTCACCAGTGCTGCGATTGCGGATGGCTTGAAGGCACTTGTTAGCCATCCATCTGCCCGGGCTGTCTTCGGAATAAGTCTGCGCTATACCCTCAACAGCCATTTCGCACGCCTCCCGCTCCCCCTCTACAGCTTTCTGGGCGACGGCTTGGGCAATCTCATCAACGAAAGCAAAGAGCCCTTCGTGCAAGAACTCTTTGTGCTGCCCGCTGGTGCATATTGCGTACTTTGTGGCCACGGCAATGATGGTGTCTCGATCAATCATGGGTGGCTCCTATTCCGTGTGCATTTACACTCTTTTTTAGTGTGAGCACCAGCGTTCCAGTCTTGAATGCCTGTACGCGATCAAGCCGCATTTGTGATGGCAGCATCATTCTCAGTGATTCATTCCACCACTCGACACGCCACGCCTTACCGTTTTTCGGCTCTCGCAAATCGTCTGCGCTCAGCGGCTTCCGCCCAGGTTGGTGCGTTTTAATTCCCTCGAATTCGACGGAATTAGATTGCTCAGGCGGGGGAGGGGCGGCTGAGAGCATGGACTTAAATACGGCTTTGTAGTCATCTGGTGCATCTTCTTCAAGGCCGGACAAAGGTGTGTCGCGTCCAGCTTGTAGCATTTCCTCAGTCGGCTCTACTGGCACCAGCTTCCAGCCATCGGGCACAGCCTGCGCCTGGGAGAGTTGGGCCAACCGCTCGGCCAGCACTGCTTCACCGGGTAATGGTGGTGCTGCAAGAAATTCGCCTGCCGCATCGCAATGTTTGAACGGGTCTTTGCGCATGGCCTTCAAATGCCCCAGTGCCTGCATGCGGTGGCCGTCGAATTGCAGGGCAAGGTCACGCCATTGGTTTGCATGCTCAAGCTCAGCCTCTAGGGAGGCGATGCGGTCGAGTAGGGCCTTCACTCGCTCCACGGAATAACCTCGGATGCGTATTCCAGTATGGCCCGCTGTGTCTATGTCTAGCTCTGGCATGGGGTCGATCATTGCGTTGTCTGGTGTGGTCATGCTGGCTCCTTAATCGAATTTCTTGTGTGTACCGCATACCGTGCAGCGGCAGTAGTAGCGAGTCCATGTTTCATATTTACTGTCACAACGCTTTTGATCAATGGTTTCCCATTTGTGCAAGTGCCAGTCACCAGTCAGCAGGAATCGAAGTAGCCGGATCATGCTGGCTCCTTGGGGGTGGCGATCAAGCAGTCGGGCACATCAACCTCGGAGCCCAGCTTGCTTGCCACATAGCAGCGCATGGCGGCGACAAGCGGCTCGGTTTCGTGCCACGCGACGTTGCGCTTGCCATCGACGCCTGCGTGCCATGTGCTTGCCGTCCAAACACCGGATGCGCCCCAGCCTGCATTTGGGCCGCCAATGCGATGCACTCGCGCCGTCGGCGGGCTGATGCCGATCCTGTTTTTAACGGCGATGCCAAAGCCCGTGGCGTAGTCGCTGGATGGTTCAAACGGGTAGCACAGCTCGCAGTTTTCCGGCGTGCGCCACCGCGTGTAGCCGTATTCGTCAGCAGCGCCTGCGATTGTGTAGCCCAGCGCTACTGCTACAGCGTAGTCGAGCGCTGCCCCGTTCAGCTTGCTTGTTTGTACCGTTGCCATATATCAATCCTCTCCCTTGGCCTGTGCGGCCTAGAAAAATTGTCCATACATCTTGCGGATCGCTTTGCGACGACCGGCTTGCGCTTTGACTTTCTTGGAGCGCTTTACGGGCTGTCGAGCCTCTGCCGCTGCACGTTGCCACCCTCTGTAAAGAGCATGTTGGCGGCCGCGGTGTCCGTCATCGGGCGGGCAAGGCAAGCCGTCTTTAAACATCTTTCGGCCTTTTGCGTCGTTACTGAACACCTCCCGTGAGAGTCGTTTAGACAACGCGACGGCACCTATGCTGCGGCTCATTGGGACTCCTTCTGTTGGGGTGGGGTGCGCTTGGCTTCAATGGCTGCGGCTGCTTCCTTATGCCACTCCAGTGCCTTGCCTTCGCTGCCTGCAAACAAGTGAACAGCGAAGCCGGGGAGCAAGGCCCCCATAGCCAGCAGGACCAGAAAGGCCCACCCGATAAATTCAGCGAACTGGCGCATCACCCCTCCTTCGCCACTGGTGGCGCGATCAGTTCAGCTAGCAAGTAAATGGCTCGCGCTTTCACCCCGATTGGGGTGGGGCGCTCGGTCTTGCCGCACGCCAGCTTGGCATCCATCAGCGCCTTCCATTCAGCCTTACCGTTTGGCACGACCGAGTGCGGGCCGCCGTCGTACAGCTTTCCAAGCTCGCCGGATGACTTGCGGTAGTACGGCGTGCTACGGGCGATTGCTGCGGCCATGTCCTTTTTGACAGCAATGCAACTGCCGTATTGGCAAATGCTGCGAGCCTCGGCTTCGTCGTAGAGCCCTGCCTTATCAATGCAGATGGTGTAGCCCAAGCTCTCTGGCTTCCACCAGGTGATGTGCTCGCACCATTTCGTGGTGTGCCCGATGTGGGCGATCAGGTACTGGCTCATTGGTTGTCATCCTTGGTAGTCGCCACGGGCGTAGCGGATTGGGCGGCGTCGATTGCTGCGCGCAAATACGGCCCTGTCGTTGCATGCGCTCCGCCAATTCGGAAATTCCAGCCGGTTTTGCCGGGGAGAATTTCAACTGTTGCGCCTGCGCTCTGGAGATAGTCAAGTCGCTTGGTATCGGCCTGTTCCCCCTCTGTGGCTACAGGAGATGCAAACACCGGGCGAACTGTCCAGCCCAGCTCTCGCATGCACTCTTTGTCAGTGCCTCTGAAGCCTCCGAATTGAGCGATGGCCAGGACGTTGGCAATGACAGAAGATTCCGAGTGGCCTGCGTAGCTGGGCAGCGCCATGCCATCGTTTCCAAAAACTGTGTAGAACACAGGCTTCTGTTGCTCGGCAACGGCTACAGGGGAAGCGTAAAGCTTGGTGCCTACAGGGAGATTTCGATAGAGCAACCCGGTAGTGTTCCCGCGGACATCTATCGGTTCCACGATGCCCACCGGCTCTTGCTCCCCCGCCCGCATGGCGCTATTCGCCTTCGGCCCTGCAAAAACAATTGCCCATGCCTTGTCGTATGCCGCTTGAACCTCGTCAGGCATTCGCCCGTGGTGGCGCTCGCGCAAGACATTCGTTAGATCGGACAGGGCTGCAAACACTTCGTTATCCGACCCCGCCCGCATGGCGTGGGTGGCGTCTGCGTAGGCGCGCATTTGATAGTCAGAGTAAACGTTCACTTCTTCTTTGTCGATTTCGTCGTAGAAGCAATCAAGCGCCTTTGGCAGCGCTGGGTACTCCCCCACAGGGGCTGGCTGGGATAAACCTACCTGGCCATTCTCTAAACCGACCTGGTCGGCTGGCTGGGTGGCGGCGACGAGAGCTAGGACTCGGCGCGCAAAAAGGTGCTGCTTAGTGCGCTGATTGGAAACATGGAAGATCGCGTCTGCCGGTTCATCCAGGATCGCATCTATCTGGGCATCGGTCACAGACACGGCTGGCTGGGTGGTGGCGAGGGCTGCTCGGGTTTCATCAATCAACGCTTGAAACTTGGCCCATGTCGCATCAGACTTGTTCTGCTGACTGATGAATTCACTATCGGCTTGTTGCCAATAGGTTTGACCGAGTTGCCATGCTTTGCGCAGCGCCAGACTAACGAGGTCGAGCACGTCGCCATTGATCACATGACTCGCTGGCTCCACCTGGGGCTGGGGTGCAGCCCGCGATGCCGACCAAGCCCGCGCCCAGATCGCTTTCATCTCGTTGCCCGCAGGATCATTCCAGTCGCGTTCATATTCGGACTCAAATGCCGCTTGCATATCTGCCTGGGGGTGGTGCGCTGCGACCGGGTGTGCATCAAGCCACTTTTGAATGCAGCCACGCAGAAACGACTTCATGTTGTTGAATACACGCCCGTCATACTGTGCGCCCATGCGCGTCAGCCAGGCATCCATTTCCCAGCCAAGATCATTGAGGCAGTCGTCGTATTCAACTTGAGCTGTCGCCCCCTCGGCAGTCTTGAGGGGGGAGCGGAGCGATTGCACGCCACCGGCTCCGACTGCTTCTAGCTCGGCTTCCAGCTTGTCGATGCGATCCGCTTGAGCTGCAATCAGATCGTCTTTGCTTGCATACTGGCTCATGGTGAACTGGGTAGGGGTGGTGTTGTCAGCCATGGGGGCTCCAGAAAAAGAAAATGCCCCGAAGGGCTTGGTTAGAGGTGTTGGGCCAGATCGAAAACTGAAACCGGAATTCGCCGGATTGACGCCTGCTCTTTGGATTTCTTCGCGGCTTCACGCTTCATGAGCATTCGTAAGCGCCGCGTTTCTCGCTGTCTGTCCAGATCGGGAGGTGGGCACTTGGCATCCTCGCCTTGGCCCGCTTTGTAAATGGGCTGTCTTGCACCGCCGCTGGGGCCGGGCTTCTTCCAGCCCGCTACGTGAATCAGCTTCTTCTTGTGCAGCATCCACAGGTAATAGCGTGCAGTTGAGAGTTGCAAGCCCATCGCTTTAGCAATCTGCGCTGTACTAAATCTCCGCGATCCGATATCGTTAATGTGGGCGCGGAGCTTTGAGAGAATGGAATCAGGATTGGGCTTGAAGGTTGTTCTTGTCCGCATCCTCTCTTGCCCTCCGGCTGTACGCTGCGGCCTGTGCATTGCCGCTTGCGTTGTAAATCTTCAAGAATTGGTGCGCCACAGGTAACGGCGCTTTGTGCTGGCAATCAGCTGGACAGCGCTTGTCGTTGACCCCTGCAAGCTGGTCAAGCGAGTGGCGGCAGTAGCCGTAGGAGATGGCCCAGGTAGCACCAGGCGCTTGCTTAGCGTCCTTGCACGGGTAGGGCGCATCCCCGTTGCTATGCTTAGCGCTGGGCGCTTGGTTGATGGTGTTGTCTGCTGGCACTACGCGGCCTTCTTCAACTGCTGCTCTTTGGCAAGCAACCACACCCGGCCTCGGCCATCGGTGTGATAGCGTGACTGCACCCGAACTTCAAGCTCATCATCACGCTTGCGAGATTGAATCCACTGGCGCAAAGCATTGCTAAGCGGTCCGGCTTCTTGGGGTTCGCATCTGATGCACTGACCAACTCGCAAGCGACGAAACAGGGCGTCATACTTTCCTTCTGGCGGTGCCCGCTTCCCAGTGAATGGGTCGTTTCCAATCTCAAGCAGATCGGGGTCAATTTGTCTCATGGAGTGCTTCGGTTTGCGTGCGAGCTGGGCGAATGGGTTGGCTTGTTTGGTCATATCAAAAGAAAACCGCCTCTAGGGCGGTCTTGGGTTAGATCACTGAATACAGACGGAGGCTGCGGCGCATGGGGTCGATGAATGGGATGTCGTCGACCATATCTTCAAAGCCTCCGCCGCCTTGGCGGGGTGCCGGAGCTGGGCGTGGCGCTGGTGCCGGGGCCGGTCGGGGAGCTGGTGCAGCTGCTTCCTGGCGATTGCCATCGCGGGCGAAGTCGTCAAAGTCGGCCACGCCCTCCAGTGCGAAACCCTCGCTGCCGTCGCTCTTTTGGAAGGTAGCAATGTGCAGATCGCGGACGATCAACGAGACTTGCTTGCCCTTTGTCAGATGTGGCGCGAGCGATTCCGCCTGCTT